>NZ_VFTL01000079.1:0-3175 GCF_006439385.1 Mesorhizobium sp. B3-1-7 | reverse complement strand
CACAGCTACAGCGCCGGCACGACGATTGCGGCCGGCACGCTACAGATCGGCAACGGCGCGGTCGCCGGCGCGCTGACGACGCCGAGCGTAGCCAACAACGGCACGCTCGCCTTCAACCTGAACAACACCTACGCCTTCGACGGGGCCATCTCTGGCACGGGTTCGGTCAACAAGCTCGGCACCGGCGTTACAACGCTCACCGGCACCAACAGTTATAGCGGCGCCACCAACATCAATGCCGGGACGCTGTTGATCAACGGCAACCAGTCGGGTGCTGCCGGCCCGACATCGGTCGCGAGCGGCGCGACGCTCGGCGGCACCGGCACGATCGGCGGCAGCGTCACCGTCGCCGACGGCGGCACGCTCGCCCCCGGCGGCGCCGGCAATGCTCCAGGCACGCTGACCATCAATGGTAATCTTGCGTTGGGGGATTCCAACCTCAACGTGGACTTCGGCCAGGCAAACGTGCCCGGCGGTCCGCTGAACGATCTCATCAACGTCGGTGGCAACCTGACGCTCGACGGCACGCTGAACGTGACCCAGAGCCCGGGAGGAAACCTGGGTCCCGGCGTGTATCGCATCATCAGCTACAACGGCTCCCTTGCCGATAACGGTCTCGACGTCACAGATCCCAACTATTTCGTGCAGACCTCGGTGGCCAACCAGATCAACCTGGTCAACTCGGCCGGGCTGACGCTCAGCTATTGGGACGGCAACGCCGGCCCCCACTCCAATGGCGCGGTGAATGGCGGCAGCGGCACCTGGCGCGCCGCAGGCGACCAGAACTGGACGGACATCACCGGAACGTTCGCTGCTCCCTTCGCCAATGCCAGCTTCGCTATTTTCCAGGGAGCCGCCGGCACGGTGACGGTGGACGGCACCAACGGCCCGGTGCAGGCCGCCGGCATGCAGTTCGCGGCGGACGGCTATCTGGTCCAGGGCGCGGACATCGGCCTGGTCGGCCCGCAATCGATCATCCGTGTCGGTGACGGCACGGCGGTGGGCGCGGCCTATGTCGCGACGATCGCATCCAACCTGACGGGCGCCACGCAATTGGTGAAGACCGACGCCGGCACGCTGGTGCTGTCAGGCACCAACACTTATGCCGGCGGCACGGCGATCAATGGCGGCACGGTTCAGATCGCGTCGGACAACAATCTCGGCAACGCCTCCGGCGGTCTTTCGCTCGATGGCGGCACGCTGCACACGACGGCCGATATCACTTCTGCCCGCGCCGTGACGCTCAATGCCGGCGGCGGCACCTTCGACACCGACGGCGCGACCAGCCTGGCGCTCACCAACACCGTGAGCGGCGCCGGGACTTTGACCAAGGAAGGTGGCGGCACACTGGTGCTCAGCGGCGCCAACAGCTACCAAGGCGGCACCGTCATCGATGGCGGCACGGTCCAGATCACGGCCGATGCCAATCTCGGCGATGTGGCCGGCGACGTCACCTTCGATGGCGGTACGCTGCATCAGACCCTGTCCAGCATCGTCACCAGCCGCGACGCTACGCTTCAGGCGGGCGGCGGAACATTCCAGGTCGACAGCGCCCTGCAGTGGGAGGGCGGGGTCGACGGCGCGGGCGCGCTCACCAAGACCGGCGCCGGCGCGCTGATCCTCGGCGCGGACAATAGCTATGCCGGCGGCACGACCATTGCAAGCGGCATCCTGATGCTGGGCACCGGCGGCACGACCGGGTCAATCCTCGGCGATGTGGTCGACAACGGCACGCTCAGCTTCAACCGCTCCAACCTCTATACTTTCGGCGGCACGATCTCGGGCAGCGGCGGCGTCAGCCAGGATGGAACCGGCAACACCGTGCTCACGGCCGACAACACTTACGGCGGCACCACGCTGATAGTCGGCGGCGGCGGGCTCTACATCAATGGCGACCAGACCGCCGCAACCGGGCTGACCAACGTCAATTTCGGCACGCTGGGCGGCAGCGGCATCATCGGCGGCGATGTGTTCGTCGACGTGGCCGGCAGGCTGGCTCCCGGTGGCCTCGGCTCCGCGCCCGGCGCGCTCACCATCAACGGCAACCTCGAACTGGCCGACGGCTCGAACCTTGATTACTCGTTCGGCCAGGCCGGCGTGGTCGGCGGCGCCTACAACGATCTCACTGTCGTCCACGGCAATCTGACGCTCGACGGCACCATCAACGTGACGGAGGCGCCCGGCGGCAATTTCGGGCCCGGCATCTATCGCGTCATCAACTATGACGGCACCCTGACCGACAACGGGCTCGACAGCAATTCGCCCACTCATGTCGTCCAGACCTCGATAGCGGGCCAGGTCAACCTCATCGACATCAGCGCCATGACGCTGAATTTCTGGGACGGCGACGCCGGCCCTAAGAGCAATAACGCCGTCAATGGCGGCAACGGCACCTGGCGGGCGGCCGGCGACGACAACTGGACCGGGCCGGCCGGCGATATCAACGCCGCCTTCTCGAACGGCAGCTTCGCGATCTTCGCCGGCCAGGCCGGCATGGTCGATGTCGACAGCACGACGAATGGCCAGGTGCAGGCCGCAGGCATGCAGTTCGCCACCGATGGCTACCTGATCCAGGGGCAGTCCATCGATCTGGTCGGGCCGCAGGCGACGATCCGGGTGGGCGACGGAACCCTGCCGGGTGCGGGCTACACCGCGACCATCGCTTCGGTGCTCCAGGGCAGCTCGCAGCTGGTCAAGACCGATCTCGGCACGCTGGTGCTGAGCGGCACCAATACCTACAGCGGCGGCACGGCCATCAATGGCGGCACGCTCAGGGTCTCGGCCGACGTCAACCTTGGCGATGGGGCTGGAGCGCTGTCGTTCGACAATGCCGCGACGCTGCAAAATACCGCCGCGTTCAGCTCGGCGCGCGACATCACGCTCAATGCCGGCGGCGGCACGTTGCAGACCGACGCCGATCTCACGCTGTCCGGCCCTATCGGCGGCGCGGGCGGCTTCACCAAGACGGGCGGCGCGGCGCTGACGCTGACGGGCACCAACTCCTATGCCGGAGCGACCACCGTGGCGGCAGGCGGGCTCTATGTCGATGGCGACAACAGCCTGGCCACAGGGCTTACCTCGGTTGAGATCGGCGCCACGCTTGGCGGCAAGGGCTCGATCGGCGGCGATGTCACGGTTGCCGACGGCGCGACCCTGTCGCCCGGCTCTGCCGACG
>NZ_VFTL01000078.1:0-3944 GCF_006439385.1 Mesorhizobium sp. B3-1-7 | reverse complement strand
GCCAACTTCATGGGCTTCGTCAAACTCGCCGCTATCGCCATCTGGCTCAAATAGTTAAATCGTCACCACCGCCTAGCTTCTCGACACAGGGATTTTGAAAGTCGCCATTTGTCGACGGGCAAGATTTTGGCCGGTCACTTCCGTGAAATCGGCACAAACGCTGAGGATTGGCTGAAGCCTCCCCAACCTCGTCATTCCAGGGCGGAGCAGCCGCGAAGCGGCGTCGCTGAGACCCTGGAATCCATTCCGCGACCCTGATCAAGGAATGCAGCGGAGCAGAATTCTGCACCGCGGCAGCGCTCGGAAGTCACGGAATGGATCCTCGGGTCTGCGCGCGTCGCTTCGCTCCTTGCTCCGCCCGTGGATGACGACGGAGTGGGTATTTCGACCGATCTCCAAAGCATGCCGCCTGCCAACGCCTAAGCTCGGCAGACGCCGAGCTAAAATAAAAACGGGGCTCGACGAGCCCCGTTTTCTTGAACGCTGGCGAGCGGGCTAGCCTTTCGGCGCGGGCGTCGGCTCCGGCTTCACCTTCGGGGTTTCCTGCGCGGTGTTGGATTCGATCGGCGGCAGGCCCTTGAGCAGCTTCTGCTGAAGGGTGGCGAGCACATCCGGATCCGGCTTCAGGTCACGCGCCTGGGTCCACTGATAGGTGGCCTCGAGCTTGCGGCCGACGCGCCAGTAAGCGTCGCCGAGATGGTCGTTGAGGACCGGATCCTCCGGCTTCAGCGAGACGGCGCGCTCCATCTCGCGCACGGCGTCGTCGAAGCGACCCATGCGGAAATAGGCCCAACCAAGCGAATCGACGATGTAGCCGTCATTCGGCCGCAGATCCACGGCCTTCTGGATCATCGCCAGGCCTTCCTTGAGGTTCATGTTCATGTCGACCCAGGAATAGCCGAGATAGTTCATGACCTGCGGCTGGTCGGGCTGCAACTCCAGCGCCTTGCGGAAGTTCGGCTCCGCCTTCGGCCATTCCTTCAGCCGCTCATAAGCGATGCCGCGCTGGTAGAAGATGTTCCAGTTGGCGGCGGTCGGCGTCTTCAACTGCTCGACGGCCTTGTCGTAGAGATTGGCGGCCGAGCGGAAATCTTCCTTCGAGCCATAGACGCCGCCAAGCGCCAGATAGGCGCGCATGTCCTCCGGATGCTTGTCGAGATAGGCCTTGAGGTGGGAAATCGCTTCGTCATGCTTGTCGAGATCGGCAAGGTTGAGGCCGATCTGCAGGTCGGAGAGCTCTTTGAGCGGCGAGGACGCCGGAATACGGCGGTATAGCGCGACCGCGCCTTCGCCGTCCTTGAGCTGCTCGGCAACGGCGGCAAGCTGCACCAGGGCCGCGTCGCTGTCGGGCTTCAGCGCCAGCGCATATTGCAGGTAAAGCCGCACGAAAGGTTCGCCGCCGCCGCGGTTGAGCGCGGTGGCAAGGTCGAGCAGGATTTCGGACGCGCCGTCGGCCGGGCCGGCCACCAGCGGCTCGATCTTGTCGCCCTTGGCGATGCGGTCGCGCAACGTGGTGATTTCGAGCTTGCCCGGCGCGAAGGCCTCGGCCTGGTTCAACACCGCCAGCGCCTTCGACTTGTCACCCTTGCGGGCGAGGAACGAGGCATAGGCCTGCGCATTGCGCATCCAGGTTTCGGGCGCGGAGCCGCCGGCCGTGGTATCGGCCAGGGTGGCGGCGTAGAGTTCATCGGCCTTGTCGTTCAGGCCGGCAGCGTCAGCGATCAGCGCGCGGTGGAACGATTTGAACAGGCCGAACCAGTCCGGGCCCTTGAGCTTGTCGACGGAATCCATGGCCTCGGACGCGTTGCCGGCGCCTTCCTTGGCCCAGCCGTCCATCACGCCGGAAAGCAGCCGGTCGAGATCGGATTCGAGCGAGAGCTTCAACCAGTACTGCGCCTTGGCGTAGTCCTTCTTGTGGAAGGAATCGATGGCCAACGCGAGGCGCGAGAAGCGCTCGACATCCGGCACTTCCTTCAGCTTGTCTGCGTAGACCAGCGATTCCTCGAAGCGGCCTTGCGCGACCAGAGCCAGCATCAAGCTCTGCTGCAGATCCTTGTCGTCCGGCGCAAAGGCCAGCGCCTGCTTGTAATAAGCGATCGCGTCGTCGAGGTCGTTGTCGCTTTCTGCGATATGAGCCGCGAGATACGCGCCCGAGAAAGACGTGATCTGGAGCGGTTGGGCATCTTCCTTGGCTTGGACCGGCAGCACCCAAAGCGCCACACCGGTCAAAAATGCCAGCCTCGTCAGCCAGCGCGCACGTCCTTGCCGCATCGTATCCCTTTCAGCCAGATGCGATCCCGCCCTTGGAGGACCGCCCACAGACTCGATCTTTTCGGGTCAAAGCATGGCCTTTTTGGGGTCGGGCTTCAATCGCCAAGCGAATCACAATGCAATCATCCGGCTTAAAAAACGATGCCGCGCCACCGAAAAATCCCGCGCGGAGGCCCGGGATGCCCATATGCCGGCATCGGGCTGCCTGGATCAGGATGACGTTGCGTTGAATCGCCATCCTGATCCAGTTCTTTTGTTGGAGCATGATCTTTTCCGAAAACCGCGGCCCACTTTTCGGGATCATGCTCTAAAGACGCGTGTCGCTGAATCCGCCGGCGGCAACCGCGTCGCACAGGCCGGACCATTCGCAGCCCGAGCACGCCTGGCGCGTCAGGCCGCCGGAAAAAGCCTTGCGCATCCCTGCCAGCCTGGAAGCATCCAGCACCAACCGGTCGCCGTCCTCGATCGGCTGGCCGAGGAAAGCCCCCACGTCGCGCGCGGCGAGCCCGTCCCGCTCAGCGGCGCTTTGGCGCAGGCAATGCGGCTCCGGTTCGCCGAGCAGCGGTGCGCAGATGTCGTCCGGACCGGAAACGATCACCACCCCCTCGCCCTCGCCCAGCCGCTTCACCACCTTGTCGTAGTTGGCGGTGAAGGCCGGCGAGTAGCCCTTGCCGACATAGGTCAGCAGGCAGAGCAGGTGATGGGCGCGCAGCCTGACGGTCATCGCGTCCCGGACGAGCGGTCGCGCTGTTCCGCCCGATAGGTGGAAAAGAGCTTCAGCGTCGCCGCGCCCAGCGCCGACTTGAGCAGGCCGCCGACAATGAAGGGCAGGAAGCCGAAGGTGATGGCCTTCTCGGCGCCGATCATGACGGCGAGCCAGGCGGTGCCGAGAACCAGGCAAAGCAAGTTGCCGATGAGCATGGCGGCGAAGGCCAGCATGACGCGGTTGCCGTTCCAGCCGCGTTCGGCCAGCCAACCGACAAAGGCGCCGACGACCGGGAAGGCGAAGAGATAGCCGCCGGTCGGACCGACGAAATGCTGAATGCCGGCCGCCCCGCCCGCCAGCACGGGAAATCCTGCCGCGCCTTCGACCAGCCAGGCGGCAATGGTGAGCGCGCCGAAGCGCCAGCCGTAGAGCGCGCCGACCAGGGTGACGGCGAAAGTCTGCATGGTCACCGGCACCGGCACCATCGGCACCTCGATATAGGAGGACAGCGCCAGGAACAGCGAGCCAAGAATGACGGCGCCGATCTGCCAGGCGAGCGAACGGCTGTGCAGCCGCAGTGGGCTGAAGGAGGGTTTTTGGGCCGAAACGGCTGCGTTGGTCACGATGTCTTCCTTGGCTTGCGTGAAATTATAGATAATTTTTGAACTTCATCTATTATTGAATCCATATTTTGAAACGAATGGCAAGCGCCTGCCCTCGAACTCGTCATTCCAGGGCGGAGCAAGGGAGCGAAGCGACGCGCGCAGACCCTGGAATCCATGTCGTTACGCGGGCCGAAGAATGCAGCGGTGCAGAAGGCGACTGTCTACTCCGGTACCGGTGCCATTGTCTGGATCGCCTCGAAGCTCTTAGGTCACGGAATGGATTCTAGGGTCTGCGCGCGTCGCTTCGCTCCTTGCTCCGCCCTAGAATGACGACCGCGTGAAGGTCGAGCCAACGTCACCCC
>NZ_VFTL01000077.1:0-3989 GCF_006439385.1 Mesorhizobium sp. B3-1-7 | reverse complement strand
CAGGTGACGTTGAACATCACCAGCCTGCCATGACCGCCCTCTCTCAGCGAATTTGCAGAACTCTCAGCACACTACCGCCAAGAGAGCGGCAAGGCACAACCGTGAAACGAAAAAGACCTGGAAAGAAAGGGCCGGGCGCAATAGCCCGGCCTTCCTTTCTGCGCGGCCGTCGCAAGCAGCCTGCGCTCACTACTTTGGACGGTCGCGGCTGGTGCAGCCGGACCGGAAATGTCTACCTGTGCCAGCGATGCAGCCAGTCCGGGTCTGGATCGGAATTCCTGCTGATTGCCATGCTGGCCAGCAAGCCGACCAGGCCGCCGATCAACATCGCGGTCGAGAAGGTGCCGGGGTTCTGCTGCACCGTTTCCGAAACGCTGTGCGCCTGGCTGCGCAACTGGCTTGCGGCGCGCGACGCGCGGTCGGAGGCGCCGCTGTAGAGGTTCGAAGCGCGGTCGGCCGCGCCTCGGTACCAGCCATGCGCAGTCTCGGCGGCCTCCTCGGCCTGTTCGGAAAGCGCGCGGTTCAGACGGCTCACCTCGCGCTTCAACTCGGCGATCTGCTTCTTCATCGCGTCTTCCGATGCACGCGTGGCACGCGCGCTGCTACGCGACGCGGGACGGTTGCGCGCGGCGGTGGCTTTCACGTTGCCGTTGGCTGAATTGGTGGTGCTGGTGTCATTGTCTGCCATCGGTCTCTCCTTTTTGCCTCCTGGAACGGCCATCACGCCTCATTGTTCCCGCGAGCGCGCCGCCCGGCCAAAACACCGGGGCCGCGGAGCGTGCTCCACGGCCCTGCGCTGCAAGCCCGATGCCCTTACTTGCCGCAGTTCTTGTCGTTCACGTTCGGCTGCATCGTGCCGGCGGTGCTGTTGTTGGCATCGCCCACCGCGCCTTGCGGACTGCTCGGGCAGTTCTTGTCGGCGTTTGAATTCATGTCGCCGCCGGTGACACTGCCGGTCGTACCGGTATCGGGCGGCGCGGCCTGGTCGGGCGACGGGCTGGCCGGCGTCTTCGGCTCCACGGTAATGGTCTGGCCGCTGCCGCCACCCTCATTTCCGGCCGTGCCGGCGCTCTGAGCCATCGCCGCCGTGGCGAGGCCGATGGTCAGCGCCGAAGCTGCAAGAATCTTCGTAAGCATGATCTTTCTCCTCTGTTGCGAGACGGTCGTCCGTCACGTTGCGACTAAGGATGGAACCCGTCGGACCAAGGTTGGTTCCGACAAAATTTGTTGTAATCTGGCCTGGCGTTTCAATTTATGGTTGTGGCGCGCCGGGCGCTGCGATTTTAGGAATGTAGGAAAATGTACCTAATTATATACCTGACATAGCTGATTTCGTGTGCTACTGATTCGCTCGACGGGCCGGCGATGAGAGGCACAGAAGGGAAGGGATCAGCGAAGTCAGGAACTTAGGAAAGTTCCTATGACTGAGACAAATGACGGGAAGTCCGCAACTACTCTTTCGGCGTCTGATCTTCGAACACTTCGGAGAGAACATCCTTCAGGATTCGAATCCCTGGCCATTGATCCGGGAATTTTGGCGCTGGCAATAGAGCTAATCGAAGAGTCTGGCGGCTGCGATATTCCTGATCGAACTGTTGAAGAAGTTTTGCGGTTCGCGCTTTATGCTGATCGGATTGCGAGGCGCCCTTTCGAGTAGAATCGATGGCTTGGCAAAGGCCGACCAGTGCGTCCATCTCTCGCTCAAGGGCGCTTAGGTACGAGACCAACCAACCGAGAGCTTCCTTTGTTAGCAGCGTGTCGTCGGCTTTTGCCTGCCGACCGATTGTCCTGCCGATGTTCGCTTTAAAATCGAAGTTGCGAGTATGAACGACGGCGTCACGCCAGCTTTTAGCGCGGGAAAATCCATCGTGCTTCAAAGTCATCAGGAACATACCCTTCAGTCCCGGATGCTTTGTCTCGCTGACCGTCGCTTCGCGAGATAGGATAAATATCTCTATTAGCCCCTCAGTCCCATTTATGCGTTTGGTGATCGAAAAGGGTGTGGGATAGTATGTGAAGCAGCCGCTGGCCAGCATATGAAGCGAATACTCGCATTCGTTATAGAGCATAGCCACACTGCCGATTAACTGCAGTTGTTCCGGCGTAAAGTTTTTCAAGGGATCGGCGTTCTTGATGCCGATCGGCCACCAACTGGGTGTTTTCATGGTTACACCGAAGAGCCAAGAGCAATCAGAAAACGATGAAGCCGTCGCGAAACGTCGCGATGCAGCATTGTTTCGCGCATTAAAAACCCCTCCGTCCAAGCATGAGACGAAGGGGAAGCCAAAGGAACAAAAGAGTCAATCTTCGGATCGCGGGCGGAAATAGCGCTAGGCGATCGTCGGCCCAGAATCCGCCAAAAGCACTTCAGGCTTGAATCCTGCACCCTTCTGGGTGCCTTTGTCGAACCATATGCACCGGATGGATAGCTCACCATCCGGCGCACTTTACTTCGTCTATTGTCATCGATGGTCCGCCTGATTTCAGCCGAACAACATCTCCGACTTTGAAGGTAGTAGCCATGTCGTTTCCCCCTATATTGGTTGAGCGCTACAGCGCTTCCGATCTTCGCCTTATCGCGAGGTTTGAAAGCATCAGGCCAAAAGCCATTGGACAGCGAGTTAGGCTGAACAGCGGCGGGCCGAAAATGCTTGTGGTCCACACCCCGAACCCATCAACAGTAATAGCTTCATGGCGGACTCAGCAAGGGGAAGTTCATGAGGCGAACTTCCCCGCGATTTGCGTGCATCACATTTAGCCGCGATAGCGTTTTGGCCAACGCATAAAGGCAGCCGCTTTCTGCTTAGGCGTTACCGGCATCGTCAGTTTGTTGATAGGTGAGGCGTTTGCCAGTGGTACCACGGATCAAATCATCTGAACGCTCGCGGTCGGTGACGCCAAGCGCCGTGCGGCGATTGTAGCGAAAGTCGAACTCGGCAAGGTAACGGTGCAAGTGAGCTTCGCCGCAATGCTGGTAGACGCCGACCATGCCGCGCTTGAAGACCGAAAACACGTTCTCAATCGTGTTGGTGTGGACGACGCGGTCGGCTTCATAGCGAACATATTCGCCGCCAGTGTGCTTGACGGTGGCATGGTCCGCGAACTCCAATCCGGTGATCGGATAGAAGTTGGACTCGTCGGTCATGAGCGTCGATTTGCGGTCGGCATTGCGGACCAGTACATCGCGCACAGACTCCTTGGTTGCGCGCTCGACATGGAAGGAACGGACAGAGCCGCCGCGCTCTACCAGCGCCACGATTGAACGCTTGGATGAATTGGCAGGCTTGCCGCGAATGGTGCGCTTCTTGATCGTGTCCTTCGGCCCGAAATAGGTTTCGTCGGCTTCAACGATCTTGCCTTCGCCGCCAAGCGGACCAGATGACTTCACGTCTTCCTTCATGGCCTCGCGGATGCGGTGCGCCATGAACCAGGCAGTCTTGTAGGTGACGCCAATCATGCGGTGCAGCTGG
This sequence comes from Mesorhizobium sp. B3-1-7, assembly GCF_006439385.1. Taxonomy (NCBI): domain Bacteria; kingdom Pseudomonadati; phylum Pseudomonadota; class Alphaproteobacteria; order Hyphomicrobiales; family Phyllobacteriaceae; genus Mesorhizobium; species Mesorhizobium sp. B3-1-7. Next base: position 519 of record NZ_VFTL01000077.1, on the reverse strand, counting down.
TGCGCCGACAGGCCCTTTTTCGAAGCGGCATAGAGATGGAAGCCGAGAACCCATTTGCACAATGGGATTTTCGACCGCTCCATAACGGTGCCAACCGTGACGGTGAAATGCTCGCGGCAAGCGTTGCACTGATACAGGCCGGGACGGTGAGACTTGCCTTTCAACAGGTGCAACGACGCCTGATCGGAGTTGCCGCAATGCGGGCAATAGACGCCATCGGACCAACGGATCGCTTCAAGGTGCTCGCGCGCCTTGTCGTTGTCGTTGAAGATCGGATCGGTAAGGTTCGTCATAGCTTGTCCCCTCTTGACCTTTTATCGGCCAAGGCGGCTGCTATGTCAAGTATATAATTAGGAAAATGTACCTAGAAGCTATTGCCCGGTGAAGGCAGCTATGCTACTATTTTGTCCATGGTGCTGATTTGCGCCAACGACCCGCCGCCTGAACTGACCCCATAAAGTTGGACGGTTCATTGAGTTGGTAGGTTTAAGGGCTGGGTCCTGTATTGCACAGGGGCCA
>NZ_VFTL01000076.1:0-5682 GCF_006439385.1 Mesorhizobium sp. B3-1-7 | reverse complement strand
CCTGGGGAACATAGGTCGCGATCCTTCGCGCCCCCCTCTGTCCTGCCGGACATCTCCCCCACGAGGGGGGAGATCAGCAGCTTCGGAGCGCCGCCCATTCCTGCTGCGTCGGAGATTGGCGAAAGCCGCGGCAACGTCTGATCTCCCCCCTCGTGGGGGAGATGCCTGGCAAGGCAGAGGGGGGCGCTGTCCCGCCGGCATCTCGGTCGTTTCGCCCTAATCCACGAAGATCAGCGCCGGCGTCTCGAGCAGCGCCTTGATCCGCTGCACGAACACCGCGGCATCCCAGCCGTCGATGACGCGGTGGTCGAAGCTGGACGACAGGTTCATCATCTTGCGCGGGATGAACTGCGTGCCGTCCCATACCGGCCGCACCATGATCTTGTTGACGCCGATGATCGCCACTTCCGGGTAGTTGATGACCGGCGTGGTCGCGACCCCACCCATGGCGCCGAGCGAGGTGATGGTGATGGTCGAGCCTGAAAGCTCCTCGCGCGTCGCCGTGCCGGACTTCGCCGCGTCGGCCAGCCGGTTGACTTCGACAGCGCAGTCCCACAGATCGCGCGCCTCGGCATGCTTGACCACTGGCACCACAAGCCCGTTGGGCGTCTGGGCGGCGATGCCGATATGGATGCCTTCGTGCTGATGGATGATGCCGGCATCGTCGTCGAACAGCGCGTTGAGGTTGGGCTGCTCGGCGATCGCCTTGACCATCGCCCGCATCAGGAAAGGCAGCAGCGTCAGCTTGGGCCTTTCCGCCCCCTTGGCCCCGCGCTTCTCCTTGTTCAGCGTCGCGCGCAATTCTTCCAAGGCCGTGACGTCGATCTCCTCGACATAGGTGATGTGCGGGATGCGCGACTTCGCCAGCGACATCCTTTCGGCGATCTTGCGCCGCAGGCCGACGACCCTGATGTCCTCGACGCCGTCCTTCCGGGCAAGCCCGGTCGCGTGGGCCAGTTGCGGACCGCGCGCGACGAACGCATCGATGTCCTCATGGCTGATGCGCCCCGCCGGACCACTGCCCGCGACCTGGCGCAGATCGATGCCGGCCTCCCTGGCGCGCAGCCGGACGGCCGGCGAGGCCAAGGGCTTTTCGCCTTCCGCGCGCGGCGTGGCTGAAACGGAGGCAGGGCGCGTGGCCTTCGGCGCGGCCGGCGCCGGTTTTGCCTCGACCGGCTCAGCCGGCGCTTTCTCCCCGGATGGGGCCTCGCCGACCGCCTTCACATTGCCCTCACCGGCTACCTTCAACCGCACGATCGGCGAGCCGATCGCCACCGTGTCGCCGATCTCGGCGCCGAGCCAAAGGATTTCGCCATCGACCGGCGACGGAATCTCGACGGTCGCCTTGTCGGTCATGACGGCGGCGAGGACCGTGTCCTCGCGCACAAGGTCGCCGACCTTGACATGCCATTCGACGAGCTCGGCCTCGGCGACGCCTTCGCCGACATCGGGCAGCTTGATGATATGTTCGCCCAACCAGGCCTCCCCGCTCTAAGCTTCCAATGTTTCGATAAGCGCGCGCCCGACCCGCGCCGGGCCGGGGAAATAGTCCCATTCCTGCGCATGCGGATAGGGCGTGTCCCAGCCGGCGACCCGCGCCACCGGCGCTTCCAGATGATAGAAGCAGTTTTCCTGCACCAGCGAGACCAGCTCGGCGCCGAAACCGGAGGTGAGCGTCGCCTCGTGCACGACGACGCAGCGGCCGGTCTTCTTCACCGAGGCGACGATCGTGTCGAGGTCGAGCGGCAAAAGCGTTCTCAGATCGATCACCTCGGCGTCGATGCCGGTCTCCTCGGCCGCGGCCTGCGCGACATAGACCATGGTGCCGTAGGCAAGCACGGTCACCGCCGAGCCTTGCCTGCGTATCGCCGCCTTGCCGAGCGGGATCGTGTAATGGCCGTCGGCGACTTCGCCGAGCTCATGTTTTGACCAGGGCGTCACCGGCCGGTCGTGATGGCCGTCGAACGGGCCATTGTAGAGCCGCTTCGGCTCAAGGAAGATCACCGGATCCGGATCCTCTATCGCCGCGATCAGCAGACCCTTGGCGTCATGCGGGTTGGACGGCACCACCGTCTTCAGGCCGGAGACATGGGTGAACAGGGCTTCCGGGCTCTGGCTGTGCGTCTGGCCGCCAAAAATGCCGCCGCCGGTCGGCATGCGCACCACGATCGGGCAGGTGAAATCGCCGTTCGAGCGGTAGCGCAGCCGCGCCGCCTCCTGCGTCAGCTGGTCGTAGGCCGGGTACATGTAGTCGGCAAACTGGATCTCGACACAGGGCTTCAGCCCGTAGGCGGCCATGCCGATCGCCGAGCCGACGATGCCGGATTCGTTGATCGGCGCGTCGAAGCAGCGGCTGCGGCCATACTTCGCCTGCAGGCCCTGCGTAGCGCGGAACACACCGCCGAAGAATCCGACATCCTCGCCATAGACGATGACTTTGTTGTCGCGCCCCATCGAGACGTCGAGCCCGTCGCGGATCGCCTCGATCATGGTCTTCCTGGGCATGGTCAGACTCCCGCCTGCTGGCGCTGGCGCCTCAGATGCGGTGGCATCTCTTCGTAGAGCCCTTCGAACATGTCGCGGGTCGATGGTTTGCCGCCGGCATGCAGCGTGCCGTGGCCCTCGGCCTCCTTCTGCGCGGCGATCACCGTTTCGAGGATCTCGGCTTCGGCCTGGGTGTGACGATCCTCCGACCAGACGCCCTTGTGGATAAGATGGTTCTTCAGCCGGATGACCGGATCGCCGAGCGGCCAGGCATCCGATTCCGCCTTCGGCCGGTAGGCCGACGGATCGTCCGACGTCGAATGGGCGCCGGTGCGGTAGGTGACATATTCGACCAGCGTCGGCCCGAGATTGGCGCGCGCCCGCTCCGCCGCCCATTTGGCCACGGCGTGCACCGCGAGATAGTCATTGCCGTCGACGCGCAACGCCGGAATGCCGAAGCCAAGCCCGCGCGCTGCAAACGTGCCGGAGCCGCCGCGCGCGATGCCCTGGAAGGTCGAGATCGCCCACTGGTTGTTGACGACGTTGAGGATGACCGGCGCCTTGTAGGTCGAGGCGAAGACCAGCGCGGAATGGAAATCGGACTCGGCGGTAGAGCCATCGCCGATCCAGGCGGCGGCGATGCGCGAATCGTTGGAGATCGCCGAGGCCATCGCCCAGCCGACCGCCTGGATGTACTGCGTCGCCAGATTGCCGGAGATCGAGAAGAAGCCGTGCTCCTTCGACGAATACATGATCGGCAGCTGCCGGCCCTTCAGCGGATCGGCCTCGTTGGAATAGATCTGGTTCATCATCGTGACCATCGGATAGCCGTCGGCGATCAAAAGGCCGGCCTGCCGGTAGGTCGGGAAGTTCATGTCGCCGGGCTTCAGCGCCTTGCGGAAAGCGCAGCTCACTGCCTCTTCGCCCAGATGCTGCATGTAGAAGGAGGTCTTGCCCTGGCGCTGCGCCATCTGCATGCGCGCGTCGAAGGTCCTGAGCGTCATCATATGGCGCAGGCCTTCGAGCAGTTCCTGGTCGCTGAGCAGCCCGGCCCATGGCCCGACCGCCTCGCCGGCGCGGTTCAGCACGCGGATGATGGAAAAGGCCATGTCGCGTATGCTGCGCGGATCGACGTCGATCTCCGGACGCGGCACCGAGCCGGCCTTGGGAATGGTCACATTCGAGAAATCGGGCGTGCCGCCGGGCCGAACCTCGGGCTCGGGCACATGGAAGCGCAACATTCCAACATCGGCCATGAGCTCACATCCTCCAATGTTGCCGGTGCGATCTTTGCACATCCGCGCCGCCGCACCAGTGCCAATTCGCCGGGTCTGGGCACGGCCTTCCCCTTCGGCCGTCGGCTCGTGGAACCGATGCGGCACGCTAGCGCCAAGATGCAGATATGGCGGCGAAATTTCTTGTCGATGTTTTCGCGCTGCGCGCAATTTGGCGGAAGTTTATAGGGCGATTGCCGCCAGAAAAGACAACCAAAGCAAGCGCCGCGGCCGCCGCAGTTAATCTCCCAGTCGTGGGAGAGACGCCCGGCAGAGCAGAGGCGGGCGTGACAGAACGCCAACTCTCCGTAGTCATTCGTCGTCATAAGGCAACGGAGGGCGCGCAAACCCGGCTTCCGAAAGTCGACATTCGGTCAAGGCCAAGGATCAAACATCAAGACGCCGGCGGGACAGCGCCCCCCTCTGGCCTGCCGGCCATCTCCCCCACAAGGGGGGAGATCACGCTCTCTGCCGGCCGCTTCTCCGTTCACTCGGCCCCCGCCCCGTGCTAACCCACCCGCATGGCACAGAAGAAAGGATACGAGGTCGATTCGTGGCTGGCGAGGCCGGATCCGGCCATGGCGATCATCCTGCTTTACGGCCCCGACCGCGGCCTCGTCGCCGAGCGGGCGAAGACCTTCGCCGCGAAAACCGGCCTGCCGCTCGACGACCCATTCTCCGTGGTCAGGCTGGACGGCGCGGAGGTCGACCGCGACGAGGGGCGGCTGCTCGACGAAGCCCGCACCGTGCCGATGTTTTCCGACCGGCGGCTGCTTTGGGTGCGCAATGCCAGCGGCCAGAAAGCGCTGGCCGACGACATCAAGGCGCTGACCGCCGAGCCCGCGCGCGACGCCATCATCCTCATCGAAGCCGGCGACCTGAAGAAAGGCACCGGTCTCAGGGCCATCGTCGAGGCCGCCGGCAACGCCATCGCACTGCCCTGCTATGCCGACGAGGCCCGCGACCTCGATACGGTGATCGACGACGAACTGCGCAAGGCCGGCATGTCGATGACGCTCGACGCCCGCCAGGCGCTGCGCCGCAATCTCGGCGGCGATCGCCTCGCCTCGCGCGGCGAGATCGAGAAACTGGTGCTTTATGCGCACGGCCAAAAGGAGATCGACGTCGGCGACGTCAACGCCCTGTCCGGCGATGTCTCCGGCGCGTCTTTCGACGCCGCGGTCGACGCCATGCTGGACGGCAAGGTCGGCGACTTCGACATCGCCTTCAACCGCCATTGCCAGTCGGGCGGCCATCCCTTCCTGGTCCTGTCCTCGGCGATGCGGCAATTGCAGGCGATCCAGGCGATGCGCGGCCAGATGGAGACCGGCGGCCGCAACGCCGCCTCGGTCGTCGCCGGCGCCCGTCCGCCCGTCTTCTTCTCGCGCCGCAAGCTGGTGGAAAAGACGCTGGAGCGCTGGACTGTCGAGGCGCTCGGTCGCGCGCTCGGCCGGCTGCAGACGGCGGTGCTGCAGACACGCAAGCGGCCGGACCTGTCCGAAGCGCTGGCGCGCCAGGCGCTGCTCGGCATCGCGATCGAAAGTGCGAGACTGGGGCAAAGGTAAACGCCAGCGATTGGCGACGGCCGGGCGACAGCTAACTCCCTCCTTGTAGCGGAGATGGCCGGCCCACCCTCCGGAGCTGCTGCGCAACTGCTGCGAAGGACGGGCAGGCCAAAGGAGTGCTGTCCCACCAGCGTATTCTTGGTCATTCTAGGGCGGAGCAAGGAGCGAAGCGACGCGCGCAGACCCTAGAATCCATGCCGTGACATTGGCCGTAGACTGCTGCCGTCCAGAATAGCCGTTGCTGACAGCGCCAGCTAAGATCGCAACATGACAGGCTACGTTTACATGACCGCGAGCCAGAAGGGCGGCACGATCTATATCGGTGTCACCAACGACCTTGCTCGTCGCATGCCAGAGCA
>NZ_VFTL01000075.1:2500-6070 GCF_006439385.1 Mesorhizobium sp. B3-1-7 | reverse complement strand
TCCAACGCAAAACGGCCCGCGTTGAGCGGGCCGTTTTGCGTTTGGTTGCGGGGACAGGATTTGAACCTGTGACCTTCAGGTTATGAGCCTGACGAGCTACCGGGCTGCTCCACCCCGCGTCAACTACGAGCAAGCGTTTGCTTGCGTCCTTGAGGTAAGGTTTAACTTACCGCAATCAAGAGACCACCAAATGAAAGGGCCGCTTGCGCGGCCCATGATCCCGTTTGGCGGGCCTAAATATCGTAGGGAGAAGATTTGTCTCGATCCGGATCTATTTGGCCCGGATGTGAGCTGAACGTGCGCTTGGCAGACCTGGCAGCGACCTACTCTCCCGCGTCTTGAGACGAAGTACCATCAGCGCTGGAGCGTTTCACGGCCGAGTTCGGAATGGGATCGGGTGCAGCCGCTCCGCCATAACCACCAGGTCGGCAAAACGCACGTTCAAATCGAGAAGCTGTTTTCTGTGCCGGCGACAATCCTTCGGATTGCGCCTTGATGGATATAAGTAATGAGAACGATCAAGCCTATCGAACTATTAGTACCGGTAAGCTTCAAGCGTTGCCGCTCTTCCACACCCGGCCTATCAACGTGGTCGTCTTCCACGGTTCTCAGGGAATACTCGTTTCAAGGTGGGTTTCCCGCTTAGATGCCTTCAGCGGTTATCCCGTCCGGATATAGCTACCCTGCAATGCGGCTGGCGCCACAACAGGTCCACCAGAGATCCGTCCATCCCGGTCCTCTCGTACTAGGGACAGATCCTTTCAATATTCCTACACCCACGGCAGATAGGGACCGAACTGTCTCACGACGTTCTGAACCCAACTCACGTACCGCTTTAAATGGCGAACAGCCATACCCTTGGGACCTGCTCCAGCCCCAGGATGCGATGAGTCGACATCGAGGTGCCAAACAACCCCGTCGATATGGACTCTTGGGGGTCATCAGCCTGTTATCCCCGGCGTACCTTTTATCCGTTGAGCGATGGCCCTTCCACGCGGGACCACCGGATCACTATGACCGACTTTCGTCTCTGCTCGACTTGTCAGTCTCGCAGTCAGGCAGGCTTATGCCATTGCACTCAGCGAACGATTTCCGACCGTTCTGAGCCCACCATCGCGCGCCTCCGTTACTCTTTAGGAGGCGACCGCCCCAGTCAAACTACCCACCATACATTGTCCCGGACCCGGATAACGGGCCGCGGTTAGACATCCATAGTAATAAGGGTGGTATTTCAAGGGTGGCTCCACCTGAGCTGGCGCCCAGGTTTCAAAGCCTACCACCTATCCTACACATGCCACTACGAATGCCAATGTAAAGCTATAGTAAAGGTGCACGGGGTCTTTCCGTCTAACCGCAGGAACCCCGCATCTTCACGGGGAATTCAATTTCACTGAGTCTATGCTGGAGACAGCGGGGAAGTCGTTACGCCATTCGTGCAGGTCGGAACTTACCCGACAAGGAATTTCGCTACCTTAGGACCGTTATAGTTACGGCCGCCGTTTACTGGGGCTTCGATTCAGAGCTTGCACCCCTCCTCTTAACCTTCCAGCACCGGGCAGGCGTCAGACCCTATACGTCGCCTTGCGGCTTCGCAGAGCCCTGTGTTTTTGATAAACAGTCGCTACCCCCTGGTCTGTGCCACCCTCCTCTGCTTGCGCAGAAAAGGGTCACGCTTCTTCCGAAGTTACGCGTGCAATTTGCCGAGTTCCTTCAGCATAGTTCTCTCAAGCGCCTTGGTATACTCTACCTGACCACCAGTGTCGGTTTCGGGTACGGTCTATAAGGAGGAGCTATTTCCTGGAACCGCTCCGCTGCCCGTTCAATCCGATAAGATTGGACAACTTGTGCGATCCGTCACTACCTCCAGGCCCACGAATATTAACGTGGTTCCCATCGACTACGCGTTTCCGCCTCGTCTTAGGGGCCGGCTAACCCTGCTCAGATTAACTTTAAGCAGGAACCCTTGGTCTTTCGGCGGGGGAGTCTCTCACTCCCCTTACGTTACTCATGTCAGCATTCGCACTTCTGATACCTCCACCGCCCCTCACGGGTACGGCTTCATCAGCTTACAGAACGCTCCGCTACCGCTCGTGATTGCTCACGAACCCTAAGCTTCGGTGTATGGCTTTAGCCCCGTTACATTTTCGGCGCAAAGACCCTTATTTAGACCAGTGAGCTGTTACGCTTTCTTTAAATGATGGCTGCTTCTAAGCCAACATCCTGGTTGTTTTGGGATCCTCACATCCTTTCCCACTTAGCCATAACTTGGGGACCTTAGCTGTAGGTCAGGGTTGTTTCCCTTTTCACGACGGACGTTAGCACCCGCCGTGTGTCTGCCGACTAGTACTCCCAGGTATTCGGAGTTTGGTTAGGTTTGGTAATCCGGTGAGGACCCCTAGCCCATCCAGTGCTCTACCCCCTGGGGTATTCGGTCGACGCTCTACCTAAATAGATTTCGCGGAGAACCAGCTATTTCCGAGTTTGATTGGCCTTTCACCCCTAGCCACAAGTCATCCCGAACTATTGCAACAGTTATGGGTTCGGTCCTCCAGTAAGTGTTACCTTACCTTCAACCTGCTCATGGCTAGATCACTCGGTTTCGGGTCTAATGCGACGAACTGAACGCCCTGTTCAGACTCGCTTTCGCTGCGCCTACACCTATCGGTTTAAGCTTGCTCGTCACACTAAGTCGCTGACCCATTATACAAAAGGTACGTGGTCACCCTTGCGGGCTCCCACTGTTTGTAGGCAATCGGTTTCAGGTACTCTTTCACTCCCCTTGTCGGGGTGCTTTTCACCTTTCCCTCACGGTACTAGTTCGCTATCGGTCATGCACGAGTACTTAGGCTTGGAAGGTGGTCCTCCCAATTTCAGACAGGATTTCACGTGTCCCGCCTTACTCGAGGACGATTGATCGCATTACGCGTACGGGGCTGTCACCCGCTATGGCCCTACTTTCCAGAAGGTTCCGCTTGTCTCTCAATCGCCACTGGCCTGGTCCGGGTTCGCTCGCCACTACTTCCGGAGTCTCGGTTGATGTCCTTTCCTACGGGTACTTAGATGTTTCAGTTCCCCGCGTTCGCCACTTTATCCCTATGTATTCAGGATAAGTTACCTATTAGCGATACTTGGAAACCACAGCAGCAGATTGCTCCGCTGCTCTGATTTTCCAAGTACCTTAGGTGGGTTTCCCCATTCGGAAATCTACGGATCAAAGGGTATTCGCACCTCCCCGTAGCTTATCGCAGCGTATCACGTCCTTCATCGCCTGTGCATGCCAAGGCATCCACCAATTGCCCTTAAGACACTTGATCGTTCTCATTGCCAATACCCATCGCGCGATCCAAAGGGATCGTCGCTTCAGCAACGCCCTGTGCGGGGCGCCACCGAATGGAATTGGCACAAAAAGACCAGCTTCTCGAGATCGGTTCGAGGGCGCGGTTAGGCAGACCCATCATATGCAAGGGATTGAGCGTCCCTTGCGACAAATCATGACCCTTGCGGGTCATGAAGTTCGAACAAATCTTCTCTTTACGATGTCAAACAGAACAGGCGCAGAGCACGAAGCTC
>NZ_VFTL01000074.1:0-6438 GCF_006439385.1 Mesorhizobium sp. B3-1-7 | reverse complement strand
CGCGCTACCTTGAACGATGAATTCGCGGCGTGCAAGATGATGCATAATGGTTCCTCCTCCAGTGTGAAAAGCTGTTTCTCCTCCAGGCATAAAAGTGACAGCGGCCCGAATCGCACGAAGGGGATGCCGGCCGAGGCGGGCAAATCTTGAGAGCGCTCGGATCTGGCGAGTAGAAGCGCGCCGTGTTTAGGCGGATTCTCCCGCTCTCAGTCGCAGGCTCTATCAGGTCCCAGCCAGCGATGCGCAAATGTACGCCTTATGTGCGTTCGTGGCGAGGGCAAACGTAAGGATCCGCTAATTAAGAAACGATTGATACAATCAAGAAGGGTCTGTCCGCCGATTGCGTCCATCCTGTTCGGTGAGATCAGCGCTTGTTAGGTTGTTGCACCAGCTATTCTGGAGAGCCTCCTGGTTAATCACCCATCTCGTAGCTGCCACTAGCTCCTGCGCCGCAGTTCAACGCAATATACGCCACCGGCCGACAGGCTCGCACAGGTCGAAAGCGGAATGGCGGCTTCTGGCTAGTTCGCTCCAGAACCGTATCGTCGGCTTTCGCGAACCAACCCGCCGGACCGCAACGCGCACTCATCTCGGACGCTCGGCAAACTTTACCTTCGCTCGAAAGCGGACGGTCTGCCGAAGGTAAGATGAGTGCATGCTCGACGATGGGCCTGATCCAGCAATGACCCCGATGTTATGTCGATGATCATCGCCGCCGTCTTCCTACTGCTCACATACACCGAAATGCGGAGATGAATTCTCGGACCGACTGGATCCTATAAAAAGCCGGCCTTTCTGAAGCCGGAGAGGAAGAGCTCGAAGGATGACGGGTCTGCGAAGGGAAGGTGGGCAAGGTAGCCGAGCGAGAGGTCCGGTTGCCGGCTCAGTGTAGCCTTGACTGCGACATGCGCGTTTTCCATTTCGTCAAGATGTGCGTAGGCCGCCGCAAGAAAGGCATGGATGAAGAACTGGTCGCCGGCCTTCCGATAAGCGTCGATGGCCTCGGCATATCGGCCGAGCAGGAAGAGCGCGCTGCCCTTCACCTCCCAGAACCAGACCGGGGGCAACGGGTCGAGCAGTATGGCCCTTTCGAGGACCGCCAAGGACTGCTGAGGCTGGCCGCCGTAGTTGAGCCAGCTTGCATAGTCTCCGGCAATGTTGACGTCGTGCGGATTGAGCGTACGAGCCTGCTGGAAATGCAGTCCGGCATCCCCATGCAGGCGCATATGTACGAGCACGAGACCCATGCTCTGGTTGCATATGCCGTCATTCCGGTCGAGCAGGAGCGCCGTGCGCGCAGACTGCAAGGCACTTTGCAGCGTACGAGGATCGCGGTCGTATCAGAATCGCGCAACCAGGCACTGCGCCAGATAGGCATGACCTTGAGCAAAAGCCGGATCGAGTTCGGCGCTCGCGATGAAGGGCCTGCAGGATCAGCTCGGTAACCTCAACGATATCGCCACCGCCCCCGATATGCTGGCAGCGCTGGAGCTTTCGGACGTGGCTGGTGCGAAGGATCTCTTCAGCGCCGACGACAAGTCCAAGCTTCTCAAAGAGGCCGCGGAAGCACACGACGCCTTTGTCAATACCAGGCGCTTCTGGCGTTGAGGCAGCATGCAGAGGGAGTGACTCCAGCACCGATATGCCCGCCGCTGGGTTCTCAAATGCAATGCCCGCTTCTTGCGCAAACTAAGCGTATTCCCGGCAATGTCCGCTTTCGGCGAATGGAGAAGTCCACGTAATGACTGACGTTGGGCGCGTTCCTGACTTTCAGTCGGGGAAAAGCGGATAAGGCGAATGGCGGCTGACCTCAAGACGACCCACGACTACCGAGGCGTGGACGACCGCTTTGCGCCTCATTTCGGCCGTTGCGACAGTCTCTGCCGCTCCCTGAAGCGGACATTACTTGGACCGGGCTATAGGTCTTCGTCGCGCCACTGATCGGGATAGGGGGACGCCTCGCGGCGCCGCCCCTCCCACACCACCGGGCATACGGGTCACGTACCACGGCGGGTCGACCGGATTAAGCTTGCACAGATACATAGAGTCGGGGGAGACTGAGCGAGTCGAAGTGGTGGTTGCGCAGGGCCTGTTGGACCGCCGGGTGTCCTGACATGCGCCAGAATCCCGTCGGCGAACCGGCGGCAACCGCGGCACGGAGCTTTGGTAGGCCACGACGGCGCAGTTCCTTGTAGCGGTTGTGCCCGTTCCGCCATTGCCGCCAAAGATACAAGCGTAATCTTCGGCGAATCCACGCCTCCAAGTTCGTACGCACCCGTGGGGTCTAGCAGAAGCCGAAGTAGCCGCGCCATCCTATGAGGTATGGCTTCAGCTCTTTGATCAGCTGCGCCAGACTGATTCCCCGTGTCCGGCGTGTCATATCCCGGCTGAACCCCAGGAACTTCCGCTCCTCCGGTTGCGCCACCGCGCTCTTCGCCTCGTTGATCTTCAGCAGCAGCTTCTTGGTCAGGAACCGGCTGACGGAGGCCATGACCCGTTCGCCGGCGCGGCGGCTGCGAACATAGATGTTGCAGTCGTCCGCGTAGCGGCAAGCAGCCTCGAGAATGGCCGAAAACTCCGGGTGCCGGCTCGCGTAATATGACATGAACGGGCATTTGGCGATCGCTCGCCGTCCGCTGCCCCGGACCGCTTCGAAAACGCCTTGCGCCAACTTGGACCCAAATCCCTGGCCAGACAGGTGTTGAGGGACCTTCGGTGTGAAGGAGGGCAACGCGCCCGTCTTCGATCTTGTAGTACGCGACGGCGATTTCGTCGCCGAGTGCCATTTCAAAACGGCTTTGAGCCGGGTTGTGGATAACCTGTCCGTCCATCCTCTCTGCTCCTTGTCGTGCACCCCGCGCGCGGCGGCATTTGCTACCAGAACCACTTGCGCGGGAACTGCTGCGATGACTCAATCTCGACTGTCGCCGTTCGGCCGGAGACCAGGTCCACCGAACGACTTGATCCATCGAGGGCGACGCGCACGGGGACGCGTTGCGCAAGACGGACCCACGAGAACGTCGGATTTACATCTGCGAGAAGGTTTGAACCGGAGGTCCTCTCACGATCCTCGATTCCTCCGGCGATGCTCTCGACGTGGCCCGACAGCACGGAGCTTTCGCCCGCCAGACGTATAGTGGCTTTGTCACCGACGTGAATGCGCGGCAGCTTGGTTTCCTCGAAATAGCCCTCGACACGTATCGTGTCCTCGTCGATCAGCGCCATTACGCCTCGGCCGACGGTTACGTAAGCGCCGGGCCGCAGATCCACGTTCGTGACGCGCCCGTTAACCGAAGCGCGCACCTCCGATCGGGCAAGGTTGAGCTTTGCCACGTCTCGATCCGAAAGCGCCTGGTCGTAGGCCGCTTTTGCTTCCTCCGCGCTTGCTTTCGCCATTTCGAACATTTGCTCCGAAACCACGGCCGTATCGCTGAGCTCACTGTAGCGCCGGTAGTCCGCGCCCGTCTGCTCGGCCACTGCCTCCTTGCCTGCCACGACAGCTTCGGCCTGGCGCAGCGCCAGGGTGAAACGTTCGGCATCGATGCGGAAGAGAACATCGCCGCGGCGAACGTTCTGGTTGTCTTTGATAAACACCTCGGTCACGAGCCCGGAGACATCGGGCGCTATCGCGATGACGTCCGCACGGACCCGCCCGTCGCGCGTCCAAGGCGCATTCAAATAGTAATCCCATAGGGACACGCCGACCACGATGGCGAGCGTCACCATCATGATAGTGACGGCGAATCGGAGAGAATGAGTCAGCAGCCGCTTCATAATGGAAACTGCTTTGCGAGAAGGACGATGGCGCCGACCAGGACGACATAGAGCGCGACGTCGAACAGCGACCGGTGCCAAACGAATCGATAAAAGCCGCTCCACGCGATAATCCGGCGCAACGGAACGCTGACGGCAAGCGCTATCAGTGTCCAGGTGAATAACGCCGGCACGAAGACGCCATAGAGGTTCAACTGGTTGCTCATGCCGCTAGTTCCGTTTCGAGGGCTGGCCGGTAGGGCGCTGCATTTGGAAACAGGCCACGGCGCAGATCGGTGAGCCCGAGGAGCCCCGTCCGCCTCAGGGAGCCGGCTTCAAGGGCGACGACAGCATTCAAGGCAGCGTCGATAAGTGCGAGTACCTTGGCGGGCACATGGATTGTGTCGGTCTGAAAATGCGCAGCGACCGCCGACAAGACCCGGTCGAACGCGGCGGCTTCCTTCGGTGGCAGGTTCGTCCGGACGCGGCGCAACTCGACGACAGCGATCCCGATCCGCACCTCGGTGAGCAGTTCCCGGGTCCATTCGGCGTCCTCGGAAGGAAGTGATGCAAGCCGGGGTGCAATCAGACCAATGCGATCAAGCATGAGGGCAGCAAGTTCGAGACCGTCCGCAGTGCCCTGCTTTAGGGCCGCTTGCGTCAAGTCTCGGCGGTTGATGCGGCGCAAGCGCCGCGCGCTCCACGCGCCTCCGACGGATCGGACGAGGCGGGTCACCATTGCCGCGGTCCACAATCCCACAATGGCGGCGATGGCACCATTTGTGAAAGTCGCGAAATCTCCGCTATAGCGGTCTTGAAGCGCGAGCAGCGTAAAGCCAACGGCGCCTGTGCCCAAGCCGAACAGTGCGGTGCGTGGTTGTGTCATCAACAGGCCGCAGGCGATCATGCCGGGGGCAAGTGCGAGGGCCACCATCTCGGCATTCGTCGCAAGAGGGAGAACGACGAACAGATATAACGCGGCACCGACCGTGCCAACGATCGCCGCCTTCATCAGGCCGATGATTTGCGGAGCCGGATCATCCTGGACTGCAAAAAAAGAGCAGGCCACGGCCGCCTCTGTAGGTGCGAATGCCCCATCGGGCCATGCGGTGGCGATCCAGATCGAGGCTGAGAGGGCGATGGCGAGGAAGGCCGCGACAGCGGACAGTAGCGCCAGCCCGCGATCGCGGTGGCGGACCGTCCGTGCATCCGCCGTGTAGCGGAACGCCAGCGTCTCCCGCACAGGCGTTCCGTCGACAATGTGCCGCTGGAGCGCGCGGGCGTCCTGACGCAGGTCGATGAAATCTTCCAGGCGGGCGACCAGGCTTGCCATCACAAGATCTGACCACCGCGGCTTGCGTCCAAGCACCGGGTCAAGATCGGCGATGGCGAGACGCAAGTTATGGGCGGTGATCGGCTCGGTCGTGCCCGACGCAATCCATGCGGCCATATCGGCGAGCCGGCGCCTGACGTCTATCGAGAGCGCCTGCGCCGATTCAAGAGCAGCGATCCGGTCGGCTATTGCTGCGACGATGGGCAGGAACATCAGCATGTGCTGACGAAGCGTGGCCATCGCCTCGGCCGAGCGCTTGGCTCCCGACATATCGTATCGCAACGGCGTCACCAGCGCATCGAACGCGATGGCATCGCAAGCCAGACGGAGGCGCTGTGCCTGCCCGTTATCGGTGCGATTCCTGTTGAAGACCGCCGCACTCCATTGGCGGGCGTCCCGGAACCACTGGTCGAGGCGACTCCTGATCAATGGAGCAACCGACTGCGGCAGCACGACCGACGAGACAAGGCTCGCGCAGAGAATGCCGAGAGTGATTTCCTCCGCCCGCGCCACGGCAGTGTCGAAGATCGAGCCGGGATCGGCAACCGACGGAAAGCCGACAAACGCCGCCGTGTAGCCGCCGAGCATCAAGACGTAGCTCTTCGGTGTGCGATCGAGGAGGGAAAAATACAGGCAGAAGGCGACCCAAAGCGCTATCGCGGCGCTGAGGAGTTCCGGCGCATCGATGAGGTTGGGAACCATGATGACGGTGGCCACCGCGCCCAACACGGTGCCGTAAACACGGTAGGCGGCCTTCGAGCGGGTTGCGCCCGCAAGAGATTGGGTCGTGATGAAGACAGTGGCGACGGCCCAATAAGGGCGCGGCAGATCGATCCATAACGCCAGGAACAGCGCCGATAGAGCCGCCACGGCGATATTGATCGCGAAAATCCAGTCGCGAAAGCCGAAGAAGGGGAAGATCATTACGCCAGCATCCAACGCAAACAGGCGCTTGCGCACACGACCTAACCACGCGCGTAGTGTCAGACCGATTGGCGGATATGTTGTCTTACTGCTCGTCATGGGTCAGCAGCCGATCGAACCGCCTCACTGCGCAAGGACGATCCCTTCGATGTACCCTTAGGGTTTGAGCGCGGAACCCCTGATAGCAAGGCGAAGAGCAGGCTACCGCCGGTCAAAGCAACCCCGAAAGCGGCCGCGAGCGGCCATCCGCCCGTGACGATACCCCAACCACCGAGGGCGGAGCCGCAGGCGCCGGCAAGAAAGATAGACGCCATGTAGAGGGCATTCACTCTCGTCCGAATGTCGTCCCCGAGTGAAAAGATGGCGCGCTGCGAAAGGATCATATTTGCGGTCACGGCTGCGTCCAGAACGATGCCCGCGCAAGCCAA
>NZ_VFTL01000073.1:0-7344 GCF_006439385.1 Mesorhizobium sp. B3-1-7 | reverse complement strand
TCAGCGCTTTCCCTAAGACCATCAAAACCCAATGAGTCGTGTACTGTGGAATCCGCTTCAGCGCGACGCGCTTTAAGGTCCGAAAAGTGCCACAAGCGGGCCTCCTCGCGCCGTAGTCAGTTCACGGCCCGAAAGCTGTCATCACAGCATCTGAGACGAAGAGCCGCTAAGGGCAGATATTGTTGCAAAAGTCTTTTTTGGGGTGGCGAAGGAAAAATCCCAGAGCCGCTGATGCCTTTTGGGCGCGACGATATGGGGGACCGTATCGTTTCACCTAAAATCGCTCACGGATCTTCGTCGTAGCCTTGAAAAGCGATGCAGCAGTGGGCAGGTCCAACAATCGACTTTCGCGAGATTTTCAGGGTCGTTCAATTTTCGACTTTTGCAACAATATCGGCAAGTTGCAGACATGGCGAAGGCGCTTGTTCGAGGTCAATCGGATACTTGTACTTCCGAGCCGTCCGACCGCGCGCGGCCTCCGCCGGCGCGTCGAGCGGCCCGGTAACGGCCTGGAGACTGTTCGTTATACCGATGAAACAGCTTCGAAAACGCCGCTGCTGTCTCGTAGCCGACCCGGTTCGCAATCCGTGCGATGGACTCATCGCTGGTTTCTAGCAGGAACGCCGCCTCCGCCATCCGGCGTTCGATCACATAACGTTGCATGGACTGGCCGACGAGCTTCGTAAAACGCGCCGCAAATGCCGAGCGGCCGAGCCCGACGCGACGGCCAAGGTCGCTCAGGGTCCAGGGCCGCTCCGGGCTTTCGTGAATCAGCTTGAGCGCCGGTCCGATATGCCGATCAGATATAGCCCCGAGCCAGCCGCCTTGTCCGGGACCGAGGGATGCGATCCAGCTTCGGAGCGCCTCGACAAAGAGCACTTCCGTCAGTCGTGAAAGCGCGACGCGTTGGCCAGGACGCTCGAGCGCGGACTCGCTGACCATGCGGCGCAGGATGGCTTCGAGCCAGCCACCGTCCGCCGTCGGCTTCAGCAGGAGCACGGGCGGAAGCAGCTCCAGCACGCTGCCGAACATCGGCCGAGACACCGTGAAATTGCCGCAGATCATGGTCGAGAGCGGCTTTGCGCGGCTGCCGTGACGAATGACGCCAAACCGCGACGACGCTCGATCGATATCCACGATCCGCAAAGGCTCGGCCCGGCGATCCGAATAGAACACATGGGGCTCGCCGCGTGTGATGACGACGAAATCGCCCTCGGTCATCTGGATTTCCTCTCCCTGTTCGAGCGCAAGCGTCGCCGAGCCCCGGCTGAGATAGTGAAACAACGCGTAAGGGCGCGCCGGCAGCTCCAGATTCCAGGGATGGCCCAGCTCGAAGTGATACAGCAGCGTCCCGCCGAGACGAACACGATCGAGCACCTGGGCGAGGATATCCATGCCGCCCAGATTAGACCGGTGGACGATCGGACACAACATGCGGACGATTAATCCCTACCGTCCGGAATGCCGGCGGACTACTTCATGCCGCGGCGGGCCGACGTCACGTGCGGCAACCATCTCGCCAACGGCAGATGGAAGAACCGCGACCTTGTGGAAACGCCTGCCCATTCCCCTACGGACCTCATTCCGTCCGATACGCAAAGGACCATTCAATGCGAAATATTCTCTTCTCAGCCGCCGCACTCCTGGCCGGATCGACATTGGTCGGTTCAGCCAATTCTGCCGAACTGCCCAAGGGAGCAGCCCACAACATCGTGCTCGTGCACGGCGCTTTCGTTGACCAGACGAGCTGGCAGCCCGTCGCCGATATCCTCACGAAAAAAGGCTACAACGTCACGCTTGTCGAAAATCCGCTCACTTCGCTCAACGCCGACGTCGATGCCACCAAACAGGCGCTCGCGAAGCAGGCCGGCAAGACCGTTCTGGTCGGCCACTCCTGGGGCGGCGTGGTGATCACGCAAGCCGGCGACGATCCCAAGATTTCGGCGCTGGTCTACGTCTCCGCCTTCGCGCCCGATGTCGGCGAATCCCTGGCATCGCTGTCAAAAGCCGGCCCGCCGACTGAAGGCGGCAACGCGATCCATCCCGACGCGAAGGGCAATTTGTACATTGACCCGAAGGTGTTTCCATCGGCGGTCGCGGCTGACCTTCCGCCCGAGATCGCTGAGCACCTGGCCAACGCGCAGATACCATTGAGTCTGGCTGCGTTCGAGGCTCCCGTGACCATTGCAGCCTGGCGTGACAAGCCGACGTTCGATGTCATCACCACGAAGGACAAGGTCATCGCGCCCGATGCCCAGAAGTCGTTCGCAGCCAGGATGAAGGCTCAGACGACGGAAGTCGCCGGCAGCCATGCCTCGCTCGTCGTCCATGCGAAGGAAGTCGCCGAGGTCATCGCAAAGGCAACGCTCGCGAAGTGACGATACCGCTCCCGGCGCTTCCGCGCCGGGAGCGTGCACGCTCGCTCAGAGGAATCTGGAACGCCTCGGACCGCGATGGCGCAAACGCGGCGAAGCGCCGGCGACATCCTGGAGAAGGCCTCGGTCGCGGCGCTACGACGATCCCTCACTCGATCATTTTATGCCAAGCATCCGGAGGATGACATGACTCAACTCGACATCACAGGCCAGGACGCCGCCACACTCGAAACGGCGCCGACCCGTTACATCGAAGGCAACGGAATTCGCTTCGCTTATCGCCGTCTCGGCCCCGCGACCGGAACTCCGCTGATTCTTCTGCAGCACTTCTCGGGCAACATCGATGCCTGGGATCCCGCCGTCGTCAACGCTCTGACCGCCGATCGCCCCGTGATCGCGTTTGACAATGCAGGGGTCGGCCGCTCGACCGGTCAAACGCCCGACAACGTCGCGGCGATGGCGCGAGACGCTGTCGATTTTATCGACTTGCTCGGTCTCTTCGAAGTGGACCTGCTCGGCTTTTCTCTCGGCGGCTGCGTCGCTCAGCAGATCGCCGCCGAGCACGGACAACTGATCCGCAAGCTCATACTCGTCGGTACTGCGCCGAAAGGCGGAGAGGAACACCTGTTAGCGGTTCTGCAGGACGCGTTTTCCCAAACCGATGCGCCGGACCCCCGTCTGCCGCTGTTCTTCACGAACTCACCCGCCAGCCAGTCCTCCGGCTTGGCTTTTCTGAAGAGGACGAAGGTGCGTCAGGACGATCGGGACACCGATAACGGCAGCGCGGTCACCGATCCGCAGGCCAAGGCTCTGATCACTTGGTGCGCCACGCCTGATCCCGGGCACGCCGTTCTGCGCGCCATCCGCCAGCCCACTCTTGTGGTCAGCGGCAGCCGCGACACCATGCTGCCCGCGAGCAACGCCTACGCAATGTTCAAGCAACTCAGCAACGCTCAGTTAATCCTCTATCCCGATTCAGGGCACGGCTCCCTGTTTCAGCACCATGAGATGTTCGTCAGCCACGTCCGGACCTTCCTAGAAGCGCAGCCCGCGACCGCATGATCCAGGCGCGTTCCGACGCCATCAGACGCACCCTTATCAATGAGAGTTGTTACAGAGGATAAAATGACAATCGCCAAAGTCGAGGTGGAACGTTTCAGCCTCACGAGCTCAAAACCATTCGACGTTGTTGTGGCCGCCTTCAAGTCCGCGGTCGGACAGCCTGACATAGTCGAATTTTTCAAAGAGACGAGAGCGACCAATTCCTTCCCGGATTTGGAGCGCGTTGTACAACGCAGCCTCGGCCGAACGGACCTTATGCTCTTCGCGCAATTCGACCTGGGCGATATTCTGCGTCGCGAAACCGAATCCAAGACGCCTAACATCATGCGGTTTGTGGTCGGCAATCCACTCATCATGAAAGAAATGGTCAAGCACGTGCCCGAGGCTGGATCCTACGCTCCAGTCACAGTGCTTATTGATGAGCGTACCGACGGGGTGCACGTCTCTTATGACAAAATGGAGGGTTATCTGCTGCATTATGGCAGTTCGGAAGCTCTTACCGTCGCTCGAGCTCTCGATGCGAAAATCATAGCCTTGCTGCGCGAATGCGCGAGCTAAATCGTCCTGAGGACGTCTTCGGTCGATCGAAGCGGGTAAGCCATATCAATCGCGGAACGCGAAGGGCGTTATCATGACGCGAGCCAGACGTTGGAAGGGAAATTCCCGCATGTACAAGACACTTCTTGTCGCCCTCGCTGCCTCAGCTTTTTCTATCGGAGCCGTCGCAGCAGCTCCCGCCGTCAGGAAAGAGCCGTTGGATGCTGCGACCCTTAGTGCGATAAAATCGAGGTTCGGCAGGCTGATGGAACTGGCCAACAACCACGATTTCAAGGCTCTGCATGGGATGTTTTGGCAATCGCCCTCGACTTTATTGGTGGCTAAGAGCGCGATCCAGTCCGAGGGAAACTGGGCCGGCTTTTGGGGCAACGAGGCGGTTGATCAAAAGCTGCATGATATCGGTAGCTCCGGTCCGGTCGTGCTCGAGCCAGATTATTCGAAGCTCAAGGTTGTCGGCCTGACGCGCGACGTCGCAGAGTCCTATGTGCCGATGAACATCGCGGTCTCTTATGCGGGGCAGGACGGAACAGCCAGACCGTTTCTAATGATCATCAATTGGCTTCGCGTCGGGAAGGACTGGAAGGTCGCCTCCGAAATCATTCTGCCGGTGCCGCCTGTACCCGCCACAAAGGGCTAAGTGCGTCGATACTAGCTGTTGCTCGCTGATTGTGGAGACGATGCAGATCAGAGAATTTGCCGGGGAGCGCGGGGCATGGACCAACATTCCACCAAAACGCAACCGCAAAGAACCCCATCTGCTTTAGCCCCTATCTTCACCGGGCACGCAATCTGGTCGAGCGGTTCTTCAACCGGATCAAGCATGTCGGCGGGTCGCCACGCGATATGACAAACTCGCGGCCAACTACCTTGCGTTCATCAAGCTCGCAGCCATTCGGATTTGGCTACGCGCCATTTGGCTACGCGCTTATGAGTCCACGCCCTAGTTCGGAAGCTGCGAATCAGTCTTGGCGCTGGCGACCTTCAGCGAATTGCCGTCTTCCTGCTTCAGGAGATCGTCGATGCGCTCGCGCTCGCGCTTGAAGGCAACGAGATCGTCGCCTTTCAGCACCTTGCCGACCGGCAGGCGCACACGCATCGGGTCGACCTTGGTGCCGTTGACGATCAGCTCGTAGTGAAGATGCGGCCCGGTGGCGAGGCCGGTCTGGCCGAGATAGCCGATCGTCTGGCCCTGGCGCACGCGCACTCCCGGCTCGATGCCTTTGGCGAAAGCGCTCTGGTGATTGTATGAGGTCTCGTAGCCATTGGCGTGGCGGATGATGATCTGCTTGCCGTAGCCGCCGGCCCAGCCGACCTTTTCGACGACGCCGTTGCCGGCGGCGATGATCGGCGTGCCGATGGGCGCCGCCCAGTCGACGCCGGTATGCATGCGCACATAGCCCAGAATCGGATGCCGGCGCGCGCCGAAGCCGGAACGGAATTTGCCGGCGGGCAGCGGATTGCGCAGCAGGAACTGCTCGGCGCTCGAACCATTTTCGTCGAAATAGTCAGTGCCGCCGTCCTGCATCTGGAAGCGGTAGAAATTGCGCGTCTGGCCGCCGAAGGTCGCCGATACATAAAGAAGCTCGGAATCGTCGGAGGTCTGGTCGTCGCCATCAGGCTGCGAGAACAGGACCTCGAGGCGGTCGGCCGGTGAAATCCGCGACTGGAAATCGACGTCGGAGGCGAGAAGCTTGATCAGCTTCTGCGTCATCGCCTTCGACATGCCGTAGGAATAGGCGGCGCGGTAGATGCCGTCATAGACATTTGGCAGGTTGCCGCGCACCACAATGGGCTGCGAATCGTCGAACGCCGTCAAAAGCTCGGGATTGGCCTCCGGCTCCTGCGCCGGCACATACTGGCCACGGTCGTCGAGCGCTATGGTGACGATGTGCGTCGTCTTGTCGTAGACGCTGGTGCGCACGACCTTGGCTATGTCGCCGCGCACCTCGAGGCCAACGCGCAGCACCGTTCCGGCCTTCAGCGCCGGGGCGTTCAAGAGCTTGCCGATCGCCTCCGCCATGCCGATGGCGTCGTCGCCGGTGTAGCCCGAATCGGCATAGGCCTCGGCGATATCGGTATCCTTGGTGAAGGGTATGATTTCCTCGGCGAAGGCCGGCGTCTGATCGTCAGGCGTGGCGCGCGGCGCCACCGAAACATTTTCCTGCGTGATCTTCACGTCATAGGAGCCGGCCATCGATTCGGCGAAGGCATCGCCGAATCGCTGCGGATCGATATAGTGCAGCGCGGCCACCTGGACGGCGCCGTCGCTCAAGCCGTTGCCGGCGTCCCGCACTACCTTTTCAACCTCGTCGGCGGAAAGATCGCTCTTTTCGTCGAAGGATGCCGTCTCGATCGGGAAATCGACCGTCTTCAGGCTCATCTCGCTTTCGACTTTGGCGCCGTAGATCTGCCCGGCGACCGCGGTGGCTGTTGCCGGCTGCGCATTGTCGTCGCTGTCGTCGCCGAACACCTGCATCGGGTCGAACGGCGGGTAGGGGCGGTTGGTGGTGTGGCCGGCGGCCAAGGCCATCTTGATCTGCACGAAGGGCATGGTGTGGATAACGTCGCGGTCGCCGACCTTGGTGACCATCGACACTTCCATGCGCCGCCGGTCCTTTGCGCGGGCGATCTGGCGGGGTGCTACCAGCCTTGTGGTCTTTGCCTGCTCGCCGGAATCGTCGCCGCCGCTGGCAAGACCGATGAGCTCGGCGATTTCCGGCGGCGTCGCCAGTTGCTGGCGCCCGTCAAGGGCGGCGAACAACGCCACGCCCATCAACACGCTCGATGTAACGCCGGTAAGGAATGTGCCCGACAGCCAGCGGGCCGAGACCTCGCGGCGGTCCGGCGGACCGCTGCGGCCGTCCGCGATCAGCGGCGGCTCGTTGCCGAGTTCGGCTATGACATCTTCCGTGTCTGGCATCCAGAAAGGCTGCTTCTTCCCCGGGCGAACGGCTTGTCGTTCTCGTTGCGGCCATGACATTTGCCTGTCACGGCGGTTGAAGTCAACGAAACGGCATGCCGGGGCCGATATCCCCAATCATGCGTTCTGCGCACGGCGCTCTTGTCGTCTGTCGTGGGGGCGCCTCACACATACGCGCGCGCCTTCCTTATATGGGCTGGTTTCACGCCTCAATGCGGCGGCAATAGGGCCTCGTTGTGGATGACCCAAGGGCTGCCGCAAGGGCAGTCGGCTACCGAAAAACGCAGCCGGAAAATTCGTCGCAAAAAATTCAAAAAAGTTCGAAATCGGTGTTGACGCGTCGAGGGAGGTCCGACTATATACGGCCCACGAACGAGGGCGGTGCGCCGCTGGCGACGAAGAAGTTTGCTTCTAAGTCTGCCCTCTTTG
>NZ_VFTL01000072.1:0-7491 GCF_006439385.1 Mesorhizobium sp. B3-1-7 | reverse complement strand
GATCTACACGCCGGCCGAAAAGCGCCAATACGGCTACTACGTGCTGCCCTTCCTGCTTGGCGACCGCATCGTCGCCCGTGTCGATCTGCGAGCCGATCGGCCGGCGAGCGTGCTGCGCGTCCATGCTGCCTATGCCGAAACCGGTGCTCCCGCCGAAACGGCGGCCCAACTCTTCGACGAATTGAAGCAGATGCAGGGCTGGCTCGGCCTGGGAGCGATCGAAGTGACGCCGGCCGGCGACCTCGGGCCGGCGCTGGCCGACATCGCGGTGTCGTAGCCGTGCGTTGACAGGCACCCGGCCGTAAGCCTAAATCCGCCGCAGACGGTCTTCTCCCGGCAAAGGGAGGAGCCAAGAGGGAATGCGGTGCGGGCCAACGCCCAAATCCGCGGCTGTCCCCGCAACTGTAAGCGACGAGCCCCGGCCGAAAACCACTGGGATGTTCCCGGGAAGGCGGCCTTCAAGGCGACGACTCGCGAGCCAGGAGACCTGCCGTCTGAGACTTTAAGTATCCGAATGCCCGGCGGGTTTTCCGGGCAAGGAGCCTGGTTTTGGATCGTAACGGCAGTTTCCCGGCAAATAGTGCGGATATTTCGTCCGAGCCCGACGCGCTGGCCGGCGTGACCGTCATCGTCTGCTCCTCCTGCCGCGACGAAACCGGCTCGGACGCACATCCGCGTGCCGGCGCGCTGCTGGCCGAGGACACGCGCCGGGCTGCCTCCGGCGAAAACATCAACATCCGCACCGTCGAATGCCTCGGCAATTGCAAGCGCCGGCTGAGCGCCGCGCTGCTGCGCGACGGCTGCTGGAGCTATGTCTTCGGCGATCTGACCCCGACCAGCGGCGCCGACCTCATCGCCGGCGCAAAGCTCTTCGCCATCTCGACCGACGGCCTGATCCCCTGGCACGGCCGGCCCGATTCCCTCAAGCGCGGCCTGGTTGCCCGCATTCCTCCCCTCGACATGCTGAAGGACTGACCATGAACGCTTCCGTTTCTCGTGTTCCCTGCACCGTCGTCACCGGCTTCCTCGGCGCCGGCAAGACGACGCTGATCCGCAACCTGCTCGAGAACGCCAAGGGCAAGCGGCTGGCGATCATCGTCAACGAGTTCGGTGATGTCGGCATCGACGGCGAGATACTGAAAGGCTGCTGCGTCGACACATGCCCGGAGGAAAACATCGTCGAGCTCGCCAATGGCTGCATCTGCTGCACCGTGGCCGACGATTTCGTGCCGGCGCTCGACCAGATCCTGTCGCTCAACCCCAAGGTCGACCACATCCTGATCGAGACCTCCGGCCTCGCTCTGCCGAAGCCGCTGGTCCAGGCCTTCCAGTGGCCGACGGTCAAGAGCCGTGTCACGGTCGACGGGGTCGTCGCCGTTGTTGATGGCCCGGCGCTGGCCGACGGCCGCGTCGCTTCCGACATGGATGCCCTGCAGGCCCAGCGCGCCGCGGACGTGACGCTCGACCATGACGATCCGGTCGAAGAGGTATTCGAGGACCAGATTGCCTGCGCCGACCTGATCATCCTGTCGAAGAGCGACCTGATGGATGCGGCCGGATCGCAGCGCGCCAACGCCGTCATCGGCAAGCACGTCGCGCGCGCCGTGAAGATCGTTCCGACCGCGCAAGGCAAGGTCGACCCGTCGGTGCTGCTCGGTCTCGGCCTCGCCGTCGAGGACGACATCGAGAACCGCAAGACCCATCACGACGACGAGCTCGACCATGAGCACGACGATTTCGATTCCTTCGTCATCGACATCCCTTCGGTCGCCAACCCCGATGAGCTGGCCGAGCGCGTCGCCCTTGCCGCCGAGCAGGAAAACGTGCTGCGCGTCAAAGGCTTCGTCGAGGTCGGTGGCAAGCCGATGCGGCTCCTGCTCCAGGCTGTCGGCCCGCGCGTCAATCATTATTACGACCGCGCCTGGACGGCCGAGGACGACCGCCGTTCGCGGCTCGTCGTCATCGGCCTCAAGGGGCTGAACCGCCCGGCGATCGAGCGTATCCTCGCCGGCTGAGGCAAAGACCAAAAAGCGATGCATATCCTCACCACGACATCCGCTTCGCTCGACGATCTCGCCGAGCCGGTCGACCTCAGGCAGACGCCTGCGGATGTGGTGGCCCTGTCCTTCACCGACAGCGACCTCGCCGGTCTGGCCGCCGCCTGGAAGGCCGATGCCGCGCGGCTGCCCGCGATGCGGCTTGCGGCGCTGCGCGACCTTCGCCACCCGATGTCGGTGGATCTTTGGATCGACAGCGTCGCCCGCCACGCCAAGGTCGTCCTGGTGCGCATCCTCGGCGGCTATGAGTGGTGGCGCTATGGCTGCGACCAGCTCGCCGCGGTCGCGCGCGAGCGCGGCATCAAGCTGGCGCTGCTGCCCGGTGAAAGCCATGACGAGGACCAGCGGCTGATCGAAGGCTCGACCCTGCCGCGCGCCGAGCTCGACGCCCTGCTCGGCTATTTCCGCGAAGGCGGGCCGGCCAATATGGCGGCGCTGGTGCAAAGGCTGGCGCGACTTGCGGGGGCTGAGGCGGTCGCGGTTGATGCGGTCAGTGTGCCGAAGGCGGGGTATTATGAGCCGGGAGTTGGTGTCGTCGAGAAGTCGAACGTTTCAAGGGTCGGCATTCCTTCGCACCCCCCTCTGTCCTGCCGGACATCTCCCCCGCAAGGGGGGAGATCAGCCGTCACCCAAGCCGGCTCTATCTCTGCTTCGTCAAATATCGAGCTAGCTGAAACATCTACAGTTGGCGAAACCGTCGACCACAGAGCAATCTCCCCCCTTGCGGGGGAGATGTCCGGCAGGACAGAGGGGGGTGTGACGGAACTCGGCGTCGACAATTTCGCAGTCGTCCCCATCCTCTTCTACCGCTCGATGCTGCTCGCGGCAGACGTAGCGCCGATCGACGCTCTGGCGGAAGCGTTGAAGCAGCAAGGCATGGCCCCTGTGCCGATCTTCGTTTCCAGCCTCAAGGACCCGGCGTCTCTCGCCTTCGTCGAAAACGCGATCGCCTCGCTGAATCCCGCCGCCATCGTCACCGCGACCGCCTTCGCCTCCGGCGCGGAACCCGGCGCCGAGACCCTGTTCGACCGCGCCGCTGTGCCGGTGTTCCAGGTCATCGTCGCCACGACGAGACGCGAGGTCTGGGAGAAGAACCAGCGCGGCCTGGCGCCCGCCGATCTCGCCATGCATGTCGTGCTGCCCGAGCTCGACGGCCGTATCCTTGCCGGCGCCATCTCGTTCAAGGACGAGGTCGAAACCGACCCGGCGCTCGCCTTCCGCGCCTTCGCCAACCGGCCGGAGGCTGATCGCGTCGAGCAGGTCGCCAGGCGGATCGCTGCCTTTATCCGCCTGCAGCGGACCGAGCGGGCCGAGCGCAAGCTGGCGATCCTGATCCCCGATTATCCCAGCGCGCCCGGGCGGACCGGCTATGCCGTTGGGCTTGATGTGCCGTCAAGCGTGCTCGCCATGCTGCATGACCTGAAGGAACAGGGCTATGCGGTAGACGGGATTCCGCAATCGCCGCGGCGATTGCTGGATGTGTTGGAGGTTGGTGGGCTTGGCCTCTCCGTAGAGGACTACTCCGCCTTTTCGTTCGAACTGCCGAGGGAAGCGCGCGATGCAGTAGAGGCCGTGTGGGGCAAGGCAGAAGGGATAGGTTCGCGCGAGGCACCCCCCTCTGTCCTGCCGGACATCTCCCCCGCAAGGGGGGAGATTGGCAGTTCCGTCGAAGGCGCCGTTCCTGCAACTCCGACAATTGGCGAAAGCGGTGGCGACAGATCGATCTCCTCCCTTGCGGGGGAGATGTCCGGCAGGACAGAGGGGGGTGCCTCGCGCGAACCTATCCCTTCTGCCTTGCCCCACACGGCCTCTACTGCATCGCGCGCTTCCCTCGGCAGTTCGAACGAAAAGGCGGAGTAGTCCTCTACGGAGAGGCCAAGCCCACCAACCTCCAACACATCCAGCAATCGCCGCGGCGATTGCGGAATCCCGTCTACCGCATAGCCCTGTTCCTTCAGGTCATGCAGCATGGCGAGCACGCTTGACGGCACATCAAGCCCAACGGCATAGCCGGTCCGCCCGGGCGCGCTGGGATAATCGGGGATCAGGATCGCCAGCTTGCGCTCGGCCCGCTCGGTCCGCTGCAGGCGGATAAAGGCAGCGATCCGCCTGGCGACCTGCTCGACGCGATCAGCCTCCGGCCGGTTGGCGAAGGCGCGGAAGGCGAGCGCCGGGTCGGTTTCGACCTCGTCCTTGAACGAGATGGCGCCGGCAAGGATACGGCCGTCGAGCTCGGGCAGCACGACATGCATGGCGAGATCGGCGGGCGCCAGGCCGCGCTGGTTCTTCTCCCAGACCTCGCGTCTCGTCGTGGCGACGATGACCTGGAACACCGGCACAGCGGCGCGGTCGAACAGGGTCTCGGCGCCGGGTTCCGCGCCGGAGGCGAAGGCGGTCGCGGTGACGATGGCGGCGGGATTCAGCGAGGCGATCGCGTTTTCGACGAAGGCGAGAGACGCCGGGTCCTTGAGGCTGGAAACGAAGATCGGCACAGGGGCCATGCCTTGCTGCTTCAACGCTTCCGCCAGAGCGTCGATCGGCGCTACGTCTGCCGCGAGCAGCATCGAGCGGTAGAAGAGGATGGGGACGACTGCGAAATTGTCGACGCCGAGTTCCGTCACACCCCCCTCTGTCCTGCCGGACATCTCCCCCGCAAGGGGGGAGATTGCTCTGTGGTCGACGGTTTCGCCAACTGTAGATGTTTCAGCTAGCTCGATATTTGACGAAGCAGAGATAGAGCCGGCTTGGGTGACGGCTGATCTCCCCCCTTGCGGGGGAGATGTCCGGCAGGACAGAGGGGGGTGCGAAGGAATGCCGACCCTTGAAACGTTCGACTTCTCGACGACACCAACTCCCGGCTCATAATACCCCGCCTTCGGCACACTGACCGCATCAACCGCGACCGCCTCAGCCCCCGCAAGTCGCGCCAGCCTTTGCACCAGCGCCGCCATATTGGCCGGCCCGCCTTCGCGGAAATAGCCGAGCAGGGCGTCGAGCTCGGCGCGCGGCAGGGTCGAGCCTTCGATCAGCCGCTGGTCCTCGTCATGGCTTTCACCGGGCAGCAGCGCCAGCTTGATGCCGCGCTCGCGCGCGACCGCGGCGAGCTGGTCGCAGCCATAGCGCCACCACTCATAGCCGCCGAGGATGCGCACCAGGACGACCTTGGCGTGGCGGGCGACGCTGTCGATCCAAAGATCCACCGACATCGGGTGGCGAAGGTCGCGCAGCGCCGCAAGCCGCATCGCGGGCAGCCGCGCGGCATCGGCCTTCCAGGCGGCGGCCAGACCGGCGAGGTCGCTGTCGGTGAAGGACAGGGCCACCACATCCGCAGGCGTCTGCCTGAGGTCGACCGGCTCGGCGAGATCGTCGAGCGAAGCGGATGTCGTGGTGAGGATATGCATCGCTTTTTGGTCTTTGCCTCAGCCGGCGAGGATACGCTCGATCGCCGGGCGGTTCAGCCCCTTGAGGCCGATGACGACGAGCCGCGAACGGCGGTCGTCCTCGGCCGTCCAGGCGCGGTCGTAATAATGATTGACGCGCGGGCCGACAGCCTGGAGCAGGAGCCGCATCGGCTTGCCACCGACCTCGACGAAGCCTTTGACGCGCAGCACGTTTTCCTGCTCGGCGGCAAGGGCGACGCGCTCGGCCAGCTCATCGGGGTTGGCGACCGAAGGGATGTCGATGACGAAGGAATCGAAATCGTCGTGCTCATGGTCGAGCTCGTCGTCGTGATGGGTCTTGCGGTTCTCGATGTCGTCCTCGACGGCGAGGCCGAGACCGAGCAGCACCGACGGGTCGACCTTGCCTTGCGCGGTCGGAACGATCTTCACGGCGCGCGCGACGTGCTTGCCGATGACGGCGTTGGCGCGCTGCGATCCGGCCGCATCCATCAGGTCGCTCTTCGACAGGATGATCAGGTCGGCGCAGGCAATCTGGTCCTCGAATACCTCTTCGACCGGATCGTCATGGTCGAGCGTCACGTCCGCGGCGCGCTGGGCCTGCAGGGCATCCATGTCGGAAGCGACGCGGCCGTCGGCCAGCGCCGGGCCATCAACAACGGCGACGACCCCGTCGACCGTGACACGGCTCTTGACCGTCGGCCACTGGAAGGCCTGGACCAGCGGCTTCGGCAGAGCGAGGCCGGAGGTCTCGATCAGGATGTGGTCGACCTTGGGGTTGAGCGACAGGATCTGGTCGAGCGCCGGCACGAAATCGTCGGCCACGGTGCAGCAGATGCAGCCATTGGCGAGCTCGACGATGTTTTCCTCCGGGCATGTGTCGACGCAGCAGCCTTTCAGTATCTCGCCGTCGATGCCGACATCACCGAACTCGTTGACGATGATCGCCAGCCGCTTGCCCTTGGCGTTCTCGAGCAGGTTGCGGATCAGCGTCGTCTTGCCGGCGCCGAGGAAGCCGGTGACGACGGTGCAGGGAACACGAGAAACGGAAGCGTTCATGGTCAGTCCTTCAGCATGTCGAGGGGAGGAATGCGGGCAACCAGGCCGCGCTTGAGGGAATCGGGCCGGCCGTGCCAGGGGATCAGGCCGTCGGTCGAGATGGCGAAGAGCTTTGCGCCGGCGATGAGGTCGGCGCCGCTGGTCGGGGTCAGATCGCCGAAGACATAGCTCCAGCAGCCGTCGCGCAGCAGCGCGGCGCTCAGCCGGCGCTTGCAATTGCCGAGGCATTCGACGGTGCGGATGTTGATGTTTTCGCCGGAGGCAGCCCGGCGCGTGTCCTCGGCCAGCAGCGCGCCGGCACGCGGATGTGCGTCCGAGCCGGTTTCGTCGCGGCAGGAGGAGCAGACGATGACGGTCACGCCGGCCAGCGCGTCGGGCTCGGACGAAATATCCGCACTATTTGCCGGGAAACTGCCGTTACGATCCAAAACCAGGCTCCTTGCCCGGAAAACCCGCCGGGCATTCGGATACTTAAAGTCTCAGACGGCAGGTCTCCTGGCTCGCGAGTCGTCGCCTTGAAGGCCGCCTTCCCGGGAACATCCCAGTGGTTTTCGGCCGGGGCTCGTCGCTTACAGTTGCGGGGACAGCCGCGGATTTGGGCGTTGGCCCGCACCGCATTCCCTCTTGGCTCCTCCCTTTGCCGGGAGAAGACCGTCTGCGGCGGATTTAGGCTTACGGCCGGGTGCCTGTCAACGCACGGCTACGACACCGCGATGTCGGCCAGCGCCGGCCCGAGGTCGCCGGCCGGCGTCACTTCGATCGCTCCCAGGCCGAGCCAGCCCTGCATCTGCTTCAATTCGTCGAAGAGTTGGGCCGCCGTTTCGGCGGGAGCACCGGTTTCGGCATAGGCAGCATGGACGCGCAGCACGCTCGCCGGCCGATCGGCTCGCAGATCGACACGGGCGACGATGCGGTCGCCAAGCAGGAAGGGCAGCACGTAGTAGCCGTATTGGCGCTTTTCGGCCGGCGTGTAGATC
>NZ_VFTL01000071.1:0-7943 GCF_006439385.1 Mesorhizobium sp. B3-1-7 | reverse complement strand
GTGGGGGAGATGTCCGGCAGGACAGAGGGGGGCGCGAAGGAATGATGCGTGGGGAAAGCTTGCCTCGTGCCGCCGCGCCTTTCCTAGGCTTCGCCCGCCTGCTGCGCCGTCACGCCTTCGCCATTGCGCCGGAGCAGGTGATAGGCTTCATGCAGGCGGTCACATTGCTTGGACCGCGTTCGATGAACGACATCCGCGAAGCAGCACTCGCGACGCTCGCGCCCTCGCCCGACCGTCGCGGCGAATTCGAGGCCCATTTCCGCGGTTATTTCTATGGCGATGCCAAGCCCACGATCGAAGGCGAAGAGGACGATGAGACCCGCGTCAAGGATGATCGCGGCACGCGCGAGGAAGAGAAACAAATCGCCCGCCACGAGAAAGGTGGCGAGCTGTCCTCGGCGCTTGAACAACTGAGCAGCCGCGATTTCCGGCGCGACGCCGATGGTCTCGGCCAGTTCCGCCGCAGGCTCGCGTGCGCCCTGCCCGCGCGCCGTTCCTTTCGCACCGCGCGCACCCGCTCGCACGGCACGCTCGATCTCCGCCGCTCGCTCAGCGAAATCGTCAGCGCCGACGGCGACATCCCCGCGCCGCAGCTGCGCCGTCGCCAGACCGTATCGCGAAAACTGCTCCTGCTCATCGATGTGTCAGGCTCGATGAAGCTGCACACGGCCGACTACCTCAAGCTGGCCCACGCGGCCGTGCAAGGCGCGGACCGTGCCGAAGTCTTCACCTTCGGCACTCGCCTCACCCGCATCACCTCGGCGCTGCGCATTCGTGACCGCGAGCAAGCGCTTGCCCGCGCCGCGGCGCTTGTCGACGATTGGGACGGCGGCACCCGCATGGGGCCGACATTGCTAGCCTTCCTTTCGGTGCCGCGCTTTTCCGCCTTCGCGCGCGGCGCCTGCGTCGTCATCCTGTCCGATGGCCTGGAACACGGCGACCATTCCGACCTCGAAACCGCGATGCGCCGCTTCAGCGCCCGCGCTTTCCGGCTGTCGCTGGCGACGCCGCTCGCCGGCGATCCGCGCTTTCGCCCGGCGACGGCGGCACTCCGCGCCATCCTGCCGGCGCTCGACGATCTGGTCGACGGCTCGTCGGTGGGAAGCCTGACCGATTTCATCCTGTCGCTCGCCCGTCCTGCGCCTGCGGCTTCAGCCATCTGGAAAAGAGTATCGTGATGCAGAAAGCCATCGACGCGCATTTCCACATCTGGCGCCAAAAGGACCAGCCCTGGCTGGTCGGCCCCATGGTGCCGCGCATCTTCGGCCCCTACGAGCCGATCCGCCGCGACTATCCGATCACGGAGTTCCTCGAAGACCAGAAAGCCTCGGGCGTCGAGAAAGCCGTCTATGTCCAGACCAACTGGGCCAAGGAGGATTTCGAAAAAGAGGTCGCCTTCCTGCAGAAGACCGCCGACGAAACCGGCTGGCCGCACGCCATCGTCGGCTATGCCGACATGACGGTCGACGACGTCCGCCCGCAGATCGACCGGCTGATGAAATACAAGCTGCTGCGCGGCGTGCGCATGCAGCTTCACTGGCATGAGACGCCCGCCTTCCGCTTCGCCGCCTCCGCCGATCAGGTGATCGATCCCAAGGTGCGCGCCAACGTGGCGCGGCTGAAGGACTACGGCCTCGCCTTCGACCTGCAGCTTTTCCCGGCGCAGATGAAAGATGGACTGAGGCTGGTTGGCGAAAACCCGCAGACGAATTTCATCCTCACCCATGCCGGCATGCTGACCGGCATGGAGCCGGAAACCACCGAAGCATGGAAGGCGGGTCTCCGCACGCTTTCGGCGGCGCCTAATTTCTACGCCAAGCTCTCGGGGCTCGGCACTTTCGTGCACCGCAACGACCCGGACCTCATCGCCTACATTGTCGACAACGCCATCGAAATCCTCGGCAGCGACCGGCTGATGTTCGGCTCGAACTTCCCGATCGAGAAGCTGTGGACCAGCCACACCGAGCTGATCAAGGCGCATCGCAGTGCGGTTGCGAAGCATGGCGCCAAGGCCGAGGCGGACATCTTCTGGAACACGGCGGAGAAGGTTTACCGGCCGGTATAGCGCTTCGGAAAGCCGCCGCGCGGGTAGGCGCGACGGCTTGCGGAGCAAGCAGTTATTGCGTCGGCAACATGCCTTCGACGTCGCTCGCGGCGTCGGCAAGCGCTTCCTTCGGCGTCGCCGACTGGTCGACGATGCGGGACAGATTGTCGACGATGGTCTGCGTCACCTTGACTCCGTTGGTGCCGGGGAAGGCGTACCACGGAACCATCAGCGGCATCTGGCTGAGGCCGGCCTGGAACAGCGGGTTCTTCTTGTAGAAATCGCCGAGATAATCAGGTGATTTCGCGGCGAGTTCGTTGTTGGGGACATAGCCGGTGCCGGGCACCACCACCGACGCGCCGTACGGGCCGGCGGCGAACTTGGCGAACTTCCAGGCGGCTTCCTGCTTCGCGGTGTCCTTGGTCAGGATGACCACCGCATTGCCGCCGGTCGGCAAATGGCCGTTGACCGGATCGATCAGCGGAATCTTGGCCGTGCGCAGCGCGAATTTGTCGCCGACATTCTTGATCGTGTTGACCAGCGCGCCTGTGGTCTGGAATTCGAAGCCGACCTTGCCGGCCGCGAAAGCCTGCTCGCCCGCCGGCTTGGTGAAGACCGGCATGCCGCCTTCCTTCACCATCCGCTCGATAAGCTCGACAGCCTTCTCGCCTTCTGGACTGTTGAAAGCGACCTTGCTCTCGTCGCCGTTCAGCATCTTGCCCCCGGCGCCAAACAGCAGCGC
Organism: Mesorhizobium sp. B3-1-7; assembly: GCF_006439385.1. Taxonomy (NCBI): domain Bacteria; kingdom Pseudomonadati; phylum Pseudomonadota; class Alphaproteobacteria; order Hyphomicrobiales; family Phyllobacteriaceae; genus Mesorhizobium; species Mesorhizobium sp. B3-1-7. Next base: position 5,157 of record NZ_VFTL01000071.1, on the reverse strand, counting down.
CGAGAACATCCAATCATCGCCCTGCCAGCGGAAGTCGATGCCGTCGACACCGTTGCCGAGCGCCTTGATCTTGCCGCCAAGGGCGATCACCTCGTCCCAGGTCTTGGGCGGATTGTCCGGATCGCCACCGGCCGCCTTCACCAGGTCGGCATTGTAATACATGATCGGATTGGAGGTGGCGAAGGCCAGCCCGATCTGCTTGCCGTTCACCTGCGCGAGCTTCAGTATGGTGTCGGAGAAGCCTTGCTCGGCCATGTTGCCGTCCTTCTTCACCAGCGGCCCGAGGTCGACAGCGACGTCGCGCTCGTTGAGCATGCGCAGGCGATTGAGGCCGATGAAGGTGATGTCGGGCATCTCGTCGGTGCCGGCCTGACGAAGAATGGTCTGGATGCCTTCCTCATAGGTCGCGGACGGGCTGGCGAACTGGATCTTGATGTCGGGATTCTCTTCCATGAACTTCTTCGAGATCGTGTCCATCACGTTCTTGAAGAAACCGGGCATCGGATAGTGGACCGTCAGTGTCGTGTCGGCATAGGCCGGAAGGGCCGATGCCAGCGATACCGCCGCCATGGCAATAATCCTGGAGAAATGCTTCATTGCTCGTGCTCCTTGTTGGCCGGTCAGCCTTTGAGACCGGTCATGGTGATGCCTTCGACGAAGCGCTTCTGCGCGAGCAGGAAGGCGACGACGAGAGGAAGGGTGATGATCAGCGTCGCGGCCATCAGCGCGCCGTAGTCGTCGCCCGCTTCCGCAGCGCGGAAATACATCAGGCCGAGCGGCGGCGTGGCGTAGGCCTGCTTGCTGATGACGATCAGCGGCCAGTAGAGATCGTTCCAGTGCGCGACGACGGAAAAGATCGCGAAGGCGGTGACGGCCGGCCAGGCGTTGGGCACGATGACGCGCGCGATGATGCCGAGCTCCGACATGCCGTCGAGCCGCGCCGCGTGGATGAGGTCGTCGGGCATGGCGCGGAAGAACTGCAGGAACATGAAGATCGCGAACACCGAGATCGTGAACGGAGCGACCAGCGCGGTGTAGCTGTTGAGCAGCGACATGCGGTCGAACGCGACATAGAGCGGCAGAGCGGTCGCATGGATGGGAACCAGAAGGCCGAGCATGACCAGCACCATCATCATGCGCGCCGCGCGAAATTTCAGCTTGGCCATCGCGTAGGCGCAAGGGATCGCGACCGCGACCTGGAAGAAGAAGATCAGTCCGCACACGACGATGCCGTTCCACAGCAGCGTTGCCATTGGCACCCTTTCCAGCGCCTTGGCGAAATTCTCAGCGAAGAAGGGATGCTGCGGGATCAGCGAAAGCGCCGCGGTGAAGATGTCGCTCTGCGTCTTGCCGGCGGTCGAGATCATGAAGATGTAGGGCGCCAGAATCATCAGCGCACCGAGCGAAATCAGCGTGAAGCGGACGATACGGCCGACCGGGATGCTGGTCATGTGTAGTGTACCCGCCGGTCGAGGACGCGATACTGCAGGAACATCAAAACGACGAGGATCGCCAGGAAAACCACCGTCATCGCCGACGCATAGCCGACGCGCATATAGACGAAGCCCTCCTGGTAGATGGTGAAGAGGAGCACTTCGGACGCCTTGTTCGGGCCTCCGTCAGTCAGCATCTTCACGGTCTCGAAAACCTTAACCGCATTGGTGATGCTGATCGTGACGACGAACAGCGTCGTCGGCCCGAGCATCGGCCAGGTGACCAGGAAGAACCGGTCGAGCGCCGATTTCGCGCCGTCGACTTCAGCCGCTGCGTAGAGCTCGCGCGGGATCGCCGTCAGGCCGGCCAGGAACAGCACCATGTTGAAGCCGACCGACTGCCAGACGCCGATGATCGACAGGCTGTAGAGGACGGTGTTCGAGGCGCCGAGCCAGTTCGGGCCGGGAATGCCGACAAGCGAAAGCAGCGCGTTGAGCGGCCCGATGGTCGGATGGAAGATATACTGCCAGACGGTTGCCATCGCGACGATCAGCGAGGCCACGGGCAGGAAGTAGACGGTGCGGAAGAAAGCCCGCGCGCGCAATTCGCCTTCGATCAGAAGCGCGACACCCAAGCCGAGCGCGATCGAGACCGGGGCGACCATCGCCGTGTAGAGAGTGGTGTTCCACAGCGATTTTCGGAAGGTGCGGTCGCTGAACAGATGCGCGTAGTTCTCGAAGCCGATGATACGGAATTTGCCGTAGCCGAGCTCGAAATCGGTGAAGCCCAGAAAGACGACGGCAACCACCGGCAACAGTACGAACAGGAAGAGCAGCACGATCGCCGGCAGCGCCAGCAGCCAGGCGGTCCGGTCCTCGCTGCGCGCACGCAGTGTCGCGGCGCTCAGGACATTGCCCGCCAGCGCAACGCTAGACATAGGCCGGCTCCTGCCGTGCGCCCGCCACTTCCGCGATGCGAAGCCGGCGTCCCTCGGGCCCGAAGACCATCGCCTGCTCAGGAGCCAGAAGGATGCCCACCGGCATTCCGCCAATCAGGTCCTTCGCCTCTTGCGGCGTCAGCTTGGCGATGACGCTGTCGCCGGAGACGTCGAGCCGGCAATGGGCAATGACTTCCGAGCCGAGAAATTCCAGCCGTTCAATCCGCCCGGCAACGCCGCTCCGCCCGCTGGGGGACAGTTTGACGAATTCCGGGCGAATGCCGAGGCTGATCGGGCCGTTCGCCACCTTCTCCAGCAAAGCCAGCCGCATGCCTTCGAAGTCGACGCGACCGTTTTCGGCGATCGCCTGCAGGATATTGATCCTCGGCTGGCCGACGAACCGCGCGACCTCGATATGGGTGGGGTCGTTGTAGATCGTCTCGGGCGTGGCGAGCTGAAGCAGATGGCCGCCGATCATGACGGCGACGCGATCGGCCATCGACAGCGCCTCGGCCTGGTCATGCGTCACATAGAGCGTTGGCACACCGGCGCGCCGGTGCAATTCCACGATCTCGCCGCGCGCATGGACGCGCAGATTGGCATCCAGGTTGGAAAGCGGTTCGTCCATGAGGAAGATGCTGGGATGGCGCACCATCGCGCGCGCCAGCGCCACGCGCTGCCTCTGCCCGCCAGACATCTGTCCAGGCTTGCGGTCGAGCAGATGATCGATCTTCAGCAAGGTGGCCATCTCGCGCACATCGCGCGCGATGCCGGCGCGCAGCTCTCTCTGGCCCGGCAGCAGGGAACCGATCAGCGGCAGGCGCTGTGCGCGGCTCAGCCGCTTCATGGCCAGCGGCACGGCGATATTCTGGCTGGCCGTCAGATGCGGATAGAGGGCGTAGGACTGGAACACCATGGCTATGTTGCGGTCGGCCGCGGCAACGTTCGACATCTCCTTGCCGCCCACCAGGATCTCGCCGGTGTCGGCATGGTCGAGCCCGGCGAGGATGCGCAGCAACGTGCTCTTGCCGCAGCCCGACGGGCCAACCAGAGCGATGAATTCGCCGGGCTCGGCATCGAGGCTGATGTCCTTGAGGACCGCGTTGCCGCCGAAGGCCTTGCTCAGGCCGCGAAGCGATAGCGCGCCCATCACCCAGCTTTCCTGCGGACCTTATGCGCCTCGTGCGGATAAACCTCCTCGACCACGTCGTCGAGGACATAGGCGGTCATGCCGGGCACGGCGACGATCTCGCTCGCGACCGCGTCATCAAAATGATGCATGACGGCGCCGATCAATTGCTCGCCCGGCATCTTGCGTTCCATCGTGTCGACGATGAAGGCGGCGGACGGCCCCCATACCAGGGAGGTGCCTGCGTATTTGCCCTTCCACGCCCAATGCAGGTGGCCGCTCGCATGCAGGGCCACGTCGTGGGCGGCGATCAGATCGTAGAGGCGCCGGCGTTGCGCCGGTCGGATGCTCCAATAGCCGGTGTCGCCTTCGTCCGGATCGTCGACAAAGAGCGGCTTGTGGGTAAACATCGCGACGTGGCGGCCGCCGCGACTCTCCAGCGTTTCCCGAAGCCATTCGAACTGGGCTTCTTCCGCGGCATCGTTGAAGCCCATCACCTGGCTGTTTAGCCCAATGAGCCGCCAGTTTCCCGCATCTTCGGACCAGTAGTCAGGACCGGCCAAGCGGCGCCAGCGCTCCAGCCGTGCCGCATCGACCGGCTGCAGCGAACCCGGCAGATGGCCGACGTCGTGGTTGCCGGGCACCAGCAGCATGGGTCTCGATACCTCCCGCATCAGCCCCATGCAGAAGCTGATGTCGTCATCCTTGTCGGCTCCGTCGACGGTCAGATCGCCGGTGTGGATGACGAGATCGGCGCCGCTTTGCTCGATCCAGTCGGCCAGCGGCTCCCAATTGCCGTTGAAATGCGGCTTGGTCGGGCTGAAATGGGTGTCGGTGATCTGAACGATTTTCATGACGGCTCCGCCGCGAAAGCCGTACCGGAGACCAAGGGCGAACGGCTGCGCGTGCGGCTTCCTTAGTGCCGTTACATGTCACTTCCTTAACAGCGCCGGGGCAAAGTTTTGATTCAAGCACACAAGCCTGTGAAATGCGCGAACGGCCGCCGCCGGCCGATATTTTTTTGCAGGCAGCGATACGAAAATGCCGTGACGCTCAGCCGCCTCACTTCACCTCGAATTGCGGGTCGACAGGAATCTGCATTGCCGTGACCAGGTGATTGGTCTGGCCGGCTAAACCGATGATCGACACAAGCTCGCCATGCTGTGCGTCGGTCATGCCCTTGGCGCGAGCGGCGGCCGTATGCGAGTGGATGCAGTAGGAACAGCCATTGGCCACCGAGACCGCGATATAGATCATCTCCTTGGTCAGCGGATCGATGGCGCTGTCGGCGACCATCACCGCCTTGAGCTGCTCCCACACCCGCTTCAGCGCCGCCGGATCATTGGCCAGCCCGCGCCAGAAATTGTTGACGAAGTCGGATTTCCGCGTCGCGCGGATATCGTCGAACACGGCCTTCACCGCCGGGTTCGTTTCGACCTCGGCATCGCTGAGCAGCTTTGTAGTGGCCATGGTGTGGTCCTTTCCTTTGAATCGCCGTCGAGGTCGTTAAATCAAGGGTTGCGCATAGACGGCTAAGCAGTTTGTCCGATTCAGCTTTTAGCTCGAAACGACATGTTGCCGCAGCGGTTGGCGGAAGCATCATCTGAGTGTCGTCATTCTAGGGCGGAGCAAGGAGCGTAGCGACGCGCGCAGACCC
>NZ_VFTL01000070.1:0-9036 GCF_006439385.1 Mesorhizobium sp. B3-1-7 | reverse complement strand
CCTGTCCGAAAGGACGACCAGGATTCATTCGGTCTCCTTCCCACCTCAAACCATACACCAGAACCAACACACAGGATTCTATGGTCTGCGCTCCTTGCTCCGCCATAGAATGACGAAGGCGCGAAGCCAAGGCTTCCATGTGCGACGCTGTGGAAAGCCCTCACCTCTAAATCAGAGCTTGCCGGCGCCGTTCGTGCTGCCGCCATTGGTGCTGCCCCGGCCGCCATTGCCTTGATGGCCCTGATGGTCGCGGCCATTGCCGCCGCCCGGGCAGTTCGCGGAACCGACGCTGCAGCAGCGACCGCTCCACAAATCATCGAAGTTGGTCTTGGCGCAGCTTTTGACAGTCTCGTCCGCCAGGGCCGATCCGGTCAGGGCCGATACCGCGACGGCGGCAAGCAGGGTGTTCCGCAGAAAAGCAGTCATTTGAATTCTCCATGGTTTGGTTTCCGTCCACGGCCGTGTGTCGCCGGCCGGGAGGAAATGGTTCATGGAGCTGTGAGACTTCGTCATCCACGGGCGGAGCGGGAGCGAAGCGGACGCGGCGCAGACCATAGAATGGTTTGAGGAGGATAGGGTAGTTTGGCGGCCGGAACTGCGGCGCATCGCTGCGCTCTGGCTTGGCCCTACAATATGACGAAACTGAAGTTGGCGCCCTACTGCACCGAGCCGACCAGCACCGCCTGGCCGTCGCGGATCGAGACCCAGCGTCCGGTGTTGTCGATCGCCTGGCGCTTGAGGAAGCGATAGCCGGTCGCGTCCCAGGCTTTGACCCTGTCGGTCAGGTTGTCGAGCACGTAGTCGCCCTTGTCGGTGCGCACCGTCAGCACCGAATGGCCTTCGCCGTCCTGCTTGCGCACGACGGTGATCAGAAGATCGGCGAGCGACATGCCCATTCGGTAGAGCTGGCGACGCTTTTCCAGCACATAGTCCTCGCAGTCGCCATAGCCGTCGTCCGGATAGGCCCAGACTTCGTCCTTGCCGTAGTGATCGAGATCGCTCAACGGCTTGACGGCGGCGTTGACCTTGGCGCTCACGCTGGTCAGCCGGCGCCACAGACCGTCGGTCATCCTGGCCGGATCGAGATTGGCCGGGCGGATGTTGCACTCGTTCGGATGCGATTTGCAGAAATCATAGTGGCCGATCGGCTGCGAGGTCAGCCCGCCCGTGGCCATCGCGCCCGCCGCCCAGGCAGGCACGGCCCAATGCGCAGAGATCGTCAGCCCTGCGACCGCACACAAACGCAGAATCCGCGTCATCGCTGAGGAAGTCATTGTCCCCGCCGCCCTGTTCTTTATTAACGAAACGTTAAAGGCGATTTACAGTCCGTGTCAATTGGAGACGGCGGCCAGTTTGACGGCATGGTTACCTGGACGATCCCGTAGCGGCACTTTCGCAACAGAGGCGTGGGCGCAACACGGCCGGCCGCCGGGCGGCGGCAGGGCTGATCCGGGCTCCGGCGTTCAGCTTTTGGCCGAACGGACCAGCTTCGGCCTCACCGCCACCCGCTGCTGGCGGCCATAGCTGGAGATGAAGTCGGCGATGCGCGGCACGATCTCGGAGCGGAAGCGCGAGCCGTTGAAGACGCCGTAATGGCCGACGGCCGGCTGTATGTAATGGACATGCTTGTCGGTGGGAATGTTGACACACAGATCATGCGCGGCCTGGGTCTGGCCGAGCCCTGAAATGTCGTCGTTCTCGCCCTCGATGGTGAGCAGCGCCACGTTGCGGATCGCCGCGCAGTCGACCGGCTCGCCGCGGTGCTTCATCTCGCCTTTCGGCAGAGCATGGCGCACGAACACGGTGTCGACCGTCTGCAGGTAGAATTCCGCCGTCAGGTCCATCACCGCCAGATATTCGTCATAGAAGTCGCGGTGCTTTTCGGCGCTGTCGCCGTCATGCTTCACAAGGTGCATGAAAAAATCCTTGTGGGCGATGATGTGGCGGTCGAGATTCATGCTCATGAAGCCCGAAAGCTGCAGGAAGCCCGGATAGACCAGGCGGCCGAAGCCCGGCACCGGCCAAGGCGCCTGCATCACGACATTGTCGCGGAACCAGTCGATGCCCTTTTCCTTGGCCAGAAGATTGACCGCGGTCGGGTTGCGGCGCGTGTCGACTGGGCCGCCCATCAACGTCATGGTGGCGGGCACGAAGGGATCGCCGCGCTTTTCCATCAGCGCCACCGCCGCCAGCACCGGCACCGAAGGCTGGCACACGGCCATCACATGCGTGTCGGGGCCGAGCGCGTGGAACATCTCGATGACATAGTCGATGTAGTCGTCGAGATCGAAGCTGCCTTGCGCCGCCGGTACCATGCGGGCATCGACCCAGTCGGTGATATGCACGTCGGCATAGGGCAGCATCGCCTCGACCGTGCCGCGCAGCAGCGTCGCGTAATGGCCAGACATCGGCGCCACGATCAAAAGCTTGGGGTCCGGCTTGCGGCCGGCGGGCAGCGCGCGCTCGAAACGGATCAGGTTGCAGAACGGATTCGACCAGACCGTCTTTTCCGCGACGGCGACGCTTTTCCAGTCGACCACGGTCTTGTCCAGGCCGAATTGCGGCTTACCGTAGCGGCGGGTGGTCCGCTCGAAGAGCTCCGCGGTCGCCGCGACCGAGCGGCCGAAGGGGGTGTGGGAAATCGGATTGAGCGGGTTGGAGTAGAAGAGCCGTACCGCGTCGGCATAGAGCCGAGCCGGCTGCAGCGCCGCATGGTTCATTTCATAGAGCTGGTAGAACATCGCGAACCCCGCTGCCGTCCAACGACCAAAAGGACGACGGACAGCGCCGAGCCTTGAATGTCTCCTGGCGAGGTTAACAAGATACTGTTGCGATGCAATACGTCATTTTGTCTGACGAATGCTTCTTTGGTTCAACCTGTTGAAAATCGGGCTTGAGCGGGCGAGCCGGCTCAATGTGCGCTGCGGAAATGTGAAGGATATGTGTCCGGCCCTCATGCCGGACACCGCCCATGAATCCCGAACCACTTGGTCCGCATTGGATCATGGTCCGACGGACAATGCATGTCGCCCTAAAGTGTGCAGCGGTTTTGGGGCAACGACATGCATCAAAACAAAGCTCAGACGCGCGCCATGCAGACGGCGGTATGGCCCGAACCGATGAAACCCAGCTGGCCGGCGGCGCCGCGGGAGAGATCGAGCATGCGTCCCTTCACGAACGGACCGCGATCGTTGATGCGCACGACGACGCTGCGGCCGTTGTTCTTGTTGGTGACCCTAAGCTTGGTGCCGAAGGGCAAGGAGCGATGGGCGGCAGTCAGTGCCGAGGGGTTCATGCGTTCCCCCGAGGCGGTTCTGGAATGCAGCGCATACCAGGAAGCGCGGCCGCACTGCGCGGCGGCGGAGGAGGCGGAAGAGGCGCCGGCCATCAGGCCAGCCGCGATCGTTACCGCGACAAGCGCGGTCTGGTTGGTTTTCTTCATGCTTTGGGGGTGGCTCCGTTAGAGGTAGGCCCCGCCGATATGTGCCGAATGAGGCAGGAAATGCGGCATTGATCTGGCGGTTCCATGGCGATGGCACACGTTTGGAGTCGCCGCGAAACAGTTTGTCATGATATTTCCGGCACCGGGAAGGCGTATTCTCAATGAATATCGGACCGATATCCGGATCGTTCCGGCCAACATCGGTCGTCAGGATTCAAGTACAGAGGAACGGAACTGCTTCGGTTCCTCCGCGTCTTTTGTTGCGTCCCCATTGCCGTTCAGGATCGACTTCCGGAGAGGGTCAAGCCAATGCGATTGATCAGGTTTGTGCTGGCGCTGATTGTGCTGGGGTTGGGTGCGCTGTGGTCGCTGCAAGGTCTCGGCCTCGTCAAGGGCAGCTTCATGACCGGCCAGACGCAATGGCTCTATATCGGCCTCGTCACCATGCTGGTCGGCGTGGTCGGGCTGCGCTGGGCGAACCGCTCGCGCATCTGACCTTGCCGGCCGCGGGGAGACGGCTGGCGACAAAGGTTAGTCTGCGACCCGATCCTTGCGACCAGTACTGCCAGGCCCGGGAGAGGCTCTCGTCGCGCGGCGGCAAGCGGTCGCGTTCGCCGGCAAGCGCCACCTTGCGCATTGGCTGAGCGTCTCTTGTGTCGTCATTCTGAGGTCTACGCTCCGCTCCCGCGTCGCTCCGCCCTGGAATGACGAAGGCGCGCAAGGTGCCGGACGCCGATCGAACGAAAATCCTCCTGTCACGCCATCCGGGCAAATTCGTGCTTCAAAGGGCGCGGCAATTGGAACTCTGGTTTCGTGCCCGGCTCGGTTAGTATAGTAATCTTATCAACATTGGGAGTGAGAGAACGATGCGCGACCTTCAAAAGCCCGTTCCGGCGATCGTTCGTGGCTTGCGGCCAAGGCCGCTCGCGGCGCTCGCCGCGCGCTGATCGCTCCGTTTCGGCGAGCAGTCATGGTTGGACGCGCCAATTCCATCATTATTGTCGGCGGCGGCGCCAGCGGTGTCGTGCTGGCCGCGCATCTGTTGAAATCGCCCAATCCGGACCTGCGCGTCACCTTGATCGAGAAGCGGCCTCATTTCGGCCAGGGCATGGCCTATTCGACGCTGCTTTCGGCGCATGTGCTCAACGTCAACGCCTCCGGCATGAGCGGCTATGCCGACGACCCGACGCATTTCGCGCGCTGGGTGCTGGAACGCGGCCTCGCCAGGCCGGACCAGGGGCCGTTCTATGCGCCGCGCAGCCTCTATGCCCGCTATCTGCAGGAATTGCTCGACGGCCTCGTGGAGCGCGAGCGCGACACCGGCCGGCTCAGGCTGATCCGCGAGGAGAGCCTGTCGATCGCGCCGACCGCGTCGGGCGTCGAGGTGGCCTTGGCCAACGGCACCAGCGTCGTCGCGCATCTTGCCGTCCTGGCCACCGGTCACGACGAGCAGCCCGGCGCCTTCCAGGGCCACGCCGTCCGGATGGGGACGGAGGCCGACACCACGCTCGATCCGCAAGCCCAGGTGCTGCTGCTCGGCACCGGCCTGAGCATGGTCGACGCGTTTCTCTCGCTGGAACAGCGCGGCCATCGCGGCTCCATCGTCGCGGTGTCGCGGCGCGGGCTGCTGCCGTCGCCGCACCGCAAGGGCAATCCGATCAAGCTCGATATCGCCGACATTCCGCTCGGCACGGAGCTCTCCTATTTCGTCGGCTGGTTCCGCAATCTGATCCGCGAGACCCAGAAGGCCGGCGGCGACTGGCGCGACGTCGTCGATGGCCTGAGGCCGTTCAACCAGACGATTTGGCAGAATTGGCCGTCCTCGGCCAAGCGACGCTTCGTCGAGCACACCAAGGCCCGGTGGGACATCCACCGCCACCGCATGGCGCCGGAAGTCTACGCGCGCGTCACCGAGGCGGTCAGGTCGGGCCGCATCCGCCTCGTCGCCGGAAGGGTCGTGAACGTCGAGGCGAACGGTGGCTTCGCCGTGAAAATCCAGCCGCGCGGCACGCAGGATGTCGAGACCCTGGACGTCGCCCGCATCTATGATTGCATGGGCATCGCCCGCGACATTTCGAGGACGTCGAACGGCGTCGTGCGCTCGTTGGTCGAGCGCGGCGTGGCGCGGCCCGACCCGCTGCGCCTCGGCCTCGATGTCACCGCCAAATGCGAGCTGATCGCGGCCGACGGCACGGTGTCGTCGAAGCTGCTAGCCGTCGGGCCGCTGACGCGCGGCACCTTCTTCGAGATCGACGCCATTCCCGACATCCGCGTGCAATGCGCGAAGCTGAGCAAGCAATTGCTGGGGTGAATTTCTGCCGAGGTCGGCGCTCTACGGCGCCCCCCTCTGGCCTGCCGGCCATCTCCCCCACAAGTGGGGAGATTGGCTGTCGCCTCGGCTTTCGCCAATCGCCGACATTGCAGAAGAAGACGCTGCGGGCGGAGCTGCTGATCTCCCCCCAAGTGGGGGAGATGTCCGGCAGGACAGAGGGGGGCGCTGTCCCGCCAAGTTCAACAGGAGAGGCGATAGAGCGCGCACCCCGTGAAATTCCATTCCCCCACTCGCCGCGGGATTGGCACGATCTATCTTCTTTCCAGACGAAAAGGGCTTGAAAAGACGGTTCGCGCGATCCGCGAAACCGGAATGGATTCCGGCGGCTAGAGCATGATCCCAAAAAGTGGGAACCGGTTTTTGGAAAAGATCATGATCCAACAAGGATGCGCGAGATTGCGAACACCCGCATCGAACTGCTTCCATGGAGCATCTGAGATGAGCGAGCAGAGACAACCGGCGCCCGGCGGCGTGGACGCCAATCTGTCGAGATTACGTCCGCCTTACGCCTCGGTGCTCGACCTGATCGGCCAGACGCCGGTCGTTGAGCTGACCAAATTCGACACCGGCAAGTGCCGGCTGTTCATCAAGCTCGAAAGCCAGAATCCCGGCGGCTCGATCAAGGACCGCATCGCGCTGTCGATGATCGCGGCGGCCGAGAAATCGGGCGCGCTGAAGCGGGGCGGCACGATCGTCGAGGCGACCGCCGGCAACACCGGCCTCGGCCTGGCCCAGGTCGGCATCCCGAAAGGCTACCGCATCGTCCTCGTCGTGCCCGACAAGATGTCGCGCGAAAAAATCCAGCATCTGCGAGCGCTCGGCGCCGAGGTGCGCATGACCCGCTCCGACGTCGGCAAGGGCCATCCCGAATATTACCAGGACATGGCCGAGAAGATCGCCGCCGAACTGCCCGGGGCCTTCTATGCCAACCAGTTCGCCAATCCCGCCAATCCGCTGGCGCATGAGACGACGACCGGACCGGAAATCTTTTCGCAGCTTGAAGGCGATGTCGACGCGGTGGTCGTCGGCGTCGGCTCCGGCGGCACGCTGACCGGCCTCGGCCGCTATTTTGCGAAACACTCGCCGAAGACCGAGATGGTGCTCGCCGATCCGGTTGGATCGGTGCTGGCGCCGCTGATCAAGACCGGCAAGATGGAAGAGGCCGGAAGCTGGACGGTCGAAGGCCTCGGTGAGGATTTCGTGCCGCCCAATGCCGATCTGTCGCTGGTGAAAAAGGCCTATTCCATTCCCGACAAGCAGAGCATGCTGGCGGTGCGCGATCTGCTGTCGCGCGAAGGCATCCTGGCCGGCTCGTCCTCCGGCACGCTGCTGTCGGCGGCACTTCGCTACTGCCGCGAGCAGACGGTGCCGAAGCGCGTCGTCACCTTGGTCTGCGACAGCGGCAACAAATACCTGTCGAAAGTCTTCGACGACATCTGGCTGGCCGAGCAGGGCCTGGCCGACCAGGAACAGCATGGCGACTTGCGCGACCTCGTCATGCGCTCGCCGCGCACCGGCGACATTGTGACCGTTGGCCCGGAAGAAACCCTACTCAACGCTTATGGCCGCATGCGCCGCTCCGACGTCTCGCAGCTGCCGGTGCTGGACGAGGGCAGGCTGGTCGGCATCGTCGACGAGAGCGATATTTTAGCCAAGGTCGACGGCCCCTATGACGGTCGCTGGGACCGCTTCAACCGTCCGGTGCGATCGGCCATGACCTCCAACCTGCATACGCTGCAGGCCAGCCAGACGCTCGATGCGCTGCTGCCTGTCTTCGACCGCAACGAGGTCGCCATCGTCTTCGATGGCGAAGAGTTCATCGGCCTGATAACCCGTATCGACCTGATCAACCATCTGAGGCGCCGCGCAAAATGACCTCGACCGGCAAGAACCGCCTGGCCTTTTCCACCCGCGCCATCCATGGCGGCCAGAGCCATGATCCGCTGACCGGCGCGGTGATGGTGCCGATCTACGCCACCTCCACCTACGGCCAGCAGTCGCCCGGGGTGCACAAGGGTTTTGAGTACGCCCGCAGCCAGAACCCGACGCGCTTCGCGTTCGAGCGCGCGGTCGCCGACCTCGAGAGCGGCAGCAAGGCCTTCGCCTTCGCCTCCGGCCTGGCCGCGATCGGCACCGTGCTGGAGCTCCTCGATTCCGGCGCCCATATCGTCGCCACTGACGACATCTATGGCGGCTCGTTCCGCTTGATGGAGCGGGTGCGCAAGCGCTCGGCAGGCCTGGAGGTGAGCTTCGCCGATTTCACCGACCTTGCCGCGGTCGAGGCGGCGATCCGCCCGGACACCAAGCTCCTCTGGGTCGAGACGCCGACCAATCCGCTGCTGCGCATCGTCGATCTCGAAGCGGTGGCGGCGCTGGCGAAGCGCAAGGGGCTGCTCACCGTCGCCGACAATACCTTTTGCAGCCCCTATATCCAGCGCCCGCTGGAGCTCGGCATCGACATCGTCGTGCATTCGACGACGAAATATCTCAACGGCCATTCCGACATGGTCGGCGGCGTGGCGGTCGTTGGCGACAACAAGGATCTCGCCGACCAGCTGAAATTCCTGCAGAACGCCATCGGCGCCATCTCCGGCCCGTTCGACAGCTTTCTCGCTTTGCGCGGCATCAAGACCCTGGCACTCAGGATGGAGCGTCACTCGGCCAACGGCCTGAAAATAGCGCAATGGCTGGAAACGCGAAAAGATGTCCGCCGGGTCATCTATCCCGGCCTCGCCAGCCACCCGCAGCACTCCATCGCCGTCCAGCAGATGCATGCCTTCGGCGGCATGATCTCGGTCGACCTCGACCGCGACCTGGCCGGCACCAAACGCTTCCTCGAACGCACGCAGCTCTTCACGCTCGCCGAAAGCCTGGGCGGCGTCGAAAGCCTGATCGAGCACCCGGCGCTGATGACGCACGGCTCGATCCCGGCGGAAAAGCGCGGCGCCATCGGCATTTCGGATTCGCTGGTCCGGCTGTCCTGCGGGATCGAGGACGGCGATGATCTGATCGCGGACCTGGAGCAGGCGCTGGCTGGCTAAACGGCTTCGCCGAGATCCTTCGCGCCCCCCTCTGTCCCGCCAACCTATCCTTCGTCATTCTAGGGCGGAGCAAGGAGCGAAGCGACGCGTGCAGACCCTAGAATCCATGCCGTGACGGTTGAGAGCCGCCACGGTCCAGAACGCTCACCAGCCGATCCCGCGAAACAACTCGAACCATTCCGGGTTGCTCTTCTCGATCAAGTCGACCTTCCATTGGCGTG
>NZ_VFTL01000007.1:0-216719 GCF_006439385.1 Mesorhizobium sp. B3-1-7 | reverse complement strand
GCTGGTGAATGTCCTGAACTGTCGCGGCGCTCAGGTGTCACGGCATGGATTCTAGGGTCTGCGCGCGTCGCTTCGCTTATTGCTTCGCCCTAGAATGACGAAGGATACGTCCTGCCCTGTCGTTGCTCAATTCTCAATTCATCATCATCGCGTCCATCGGCTGGAAGGTCGGCAGCGCCTGTGGAAAGACCAGCACCGCCGCGCCGTAAAGGAGCAGAGCGAGTCCCGACAGCTTGGCTATCCGCTCTCCTGACTGGAGGGTCTTTTCCGCAAAGATCAGCAAGGTGACCACGGCCATTGCGGCGACATTCATGATCCCGAGCGGAAAGAGGGCGAGAAACAGGAGCCAGCAGCAGCCAAGACAAAACGCCCCATGCTCGATGCCCATGCGTGCCGCGCCCCAACGACCGTCGCGCCATGAGGTCAGGATGAAACCGATGGGCGTGCGGCATTTGGCCAGGCAAAGATCCTTCAATGGGGAGAGCTGATAGGCACCCGCAACGATCAGCAGCACGCCGCCGATGCGCGCGGCCGTCGCGGCGGACATTCCCATCTGCCCGCCAAGCATCTCCGCGCCGGCCGCACCGGCAAAGGCGAGAACGCCAATCGCGCTCCAAACCAGCATGTAGCCGGCCACGAACACCCAGGTGGAGACGAAGGTTTCGCCGCGCCCCCGCTTGGCCGCTTGAACCTGGTGAAACGTCAGGATCATCGGGGCGGCCGTCGGAAACATCATGGCAATCATCATGACGATCCAGACGGCAAGAAAGAGCGGCGCTGTCATGCCCATGGTGGGCGAGTAGATTTCCATGCGCATGTCCGCGTCCATGCCGATCTGCTGTCGGATGAGCACAGTCCACGACGCCGCGGCGCTCGCAATCAGCAGCGCGAGAACGATGTTTCGCTGCAGTGTCAGCGTCATGGGCGAGCCCGTCCGGCCATGCGGTCAAGGACTATTGCTGGCCGGACCAATTGATCGGAGCGTAGTGCGCGTTTCGCCGCGAATTATCCCAACTCATGCCATGGTCGCTGAACGTATTGCCTTCCGCGCCCATCGCCAGGCCTAGCCAGTCTGGATTGACGGGATGGCCGGTGGCCGCCCACATCTCACCGTCCTCGCGCATTGTCGGCAACGGTTCGACCGCCAGTTGCATCACGCCGGCAACCTCCACCGACCGCTTCTTGCCGTCGACCTGGTATTTGATCGGCGCCTTCTTCGCTCCGAGATTGGTGCTGATCATCGGCGCGAAGGCAGCCATCGGCCCACCCGCGGCGCCGGTGAAGATGGCGCCTAGCGCCTCTGTTTGCCGGTCATCGGCCCGTTCGTCGATATAGGCCGCCGCCGTCCAATTGCCCTCCGCCATCGGACCTGGCGTGTGAGCAACCATCGCGACATTGAGCCCGTCCAGTCGAACGTCGCCGAAACTGCCCTTGTCGATATGAAAGACCAGGGCAACGTCGCAAACGCCTTTCGTCGGCTTCGACGTCAGCTGCGCCTGGGTGGACAGCAGACAGGGACATACGACATCGCAGCTGCAGTTCTCGAAGTAACTTCCAGACAATTGCCAACTGACCGCCATTTGCACCTCCCATTTGCGTCAGGCGCGTCGGGCATGTCGCTTTGGCGAGGCGGTGCCGTTTCACGAACACGATCGGAACGGCAGAGAGCCCTCATCGCGACTGATCGGCACGCCGGGGCATAATTTAAGTTCGAGCTAATGGAAGGTACGCCGTTGCCCCGGACTGTCAAGCGGCAGGCACTCGAGCGCTGGAACGTCGGGTCGCTCGGCCGCGTGCGGCTGCAGACAGCGGTGCTGCCGACGCGCAAACGGCAGACCTGTCCGATGCACTGGCGCGACAGGCTGTGTTTCGCGATTGTGCTGCAAAACGCTTGTGATTGGCGAAACCGACGCGCCGGCTGATCTCCCCTCGTGGGCCTTTATGGGGAGGTCCAGGAGGACAGAGGGGCGCGAAGGAACGCCGACCATCTCCGTCGTCATTCCAGGGCGGAGCAAGGAGCGGAGCGACGCGCGCAGACCCTGGAATCCATTCCGTGACGCTAAGGCATTGCAACGTTTACAGAATTTTGTACCGCTGAGCCCTTCGGCGTCGGTCACGGAATGGATCCTCGGGTCAAGCCCGAGGATGACGACGCGTGGGTTGCGGCTAGAGAAGCGCTGACACGCTGGCCGGACAGCGTCCCTCTTGTCCTGCCGGGCAACTCCCCCTCAAGTCGGAGATCTGCCGCCACCATCGCCTTCAATGATCGGCGCGCAACAAAAAAGGGCCGGCGCATCGCCCAAGCCCTGTTTATCACCGATATATCACGCATATCCAGCCTTAAGCCAAAATCTCAGGTTCCGGCAAATACCGTTACGCCGCAGCCGCCTACCGCTCGTCCTTCAGCCGCCGGCACAACTCGTCGAGCTGGTCCAGCGAGCGATAGTTGACCCTGAGCGTGCCGCCCTTGCCCTTGTGCTCGATGCTGACGATCATGCCGATCGTATCGGTCATCAGCTTCTCGAGCGCCAGCGTGTCGGGGTCCTTGTCCGACGCGCTTGCCGCGGGCTTGGTCTTGGCCGGTGTCGGGCCGGCGGGCGTCTGCGCCAGCGCTTCCGCCTGGCGCACCGAAAGCCCTTCCTTGACGATGCGCTTGGCGAGCCCGGCCGGGTCCTCCGCGGTCACCAGCGTGCGGGCATGACCGGCCGAGAGATCGCCGTCGACCAGCATGCTATGGATGACGGGGGGCAGCTTCAGAAGCCGTAGTGTGTTGGCGACATGGCTGCGGCTCTTGCCGATCACCTGGCCGAGATCGGCCTGGGTGTAGCCGTGCTCATCGATCAGCTGCTGATAGCCTTGCGCCTCCTCGACCGGATTGAGGTCGGCGCGCTGCACGTTCTCGATGATCGCCAGCTCCAGCGCGGTGCGGTCGTTGACGTCGCGCACGATCAGCGGGATCTCGGTCAGGCCGGCGCGCTGCGCCGCCCGCCAGCGCCGCTCGCCGGCGATGATCTCGTAGCGGCCGGGCTGCGAAGGCGAGGGGCGCGCCACCACCGGCTGCACCACACCATGCTCGCGGATCGATTGCGCGAGGTCGGTGAGCTCGGCATCGCCGAAATACCGGCGCGGGTTCTTCGGGTTCGGGCTGACGAATTCGATCGGCACCTTGCCGTCCGCCGCGACCGCCGCGCTTGGCTTTTCCGGCGCCGCCGGGCGGTCGATTTCGCCGATCAGCGCCGCGAGGCCACGGCCCAGTCTTTTTCTTGATTGGTCTTCGCTCATTGGTTTGTCCAGATCGTTTCGGAATCGAATTGGCTAATTAACCAAAGCTGCCGCCGCGCCTACGGCTCAGGCGGCGCGCAGCTTGCGCTCGCGGCGGATCACCTCGGAGGCGAGCTGCAGATAAGCCTGGCTGCCCGAGCATTTCAGGTCATAGAGGATCGCCGGCTTGCCATAGGACGGCGCTTCGGAAACGCGCACATTGCGCGGAATGATCGTCTCATAGACCTTGTCGCCCATATGGGTGCGCACATCCTGCACCACCTGGTTGGCGAGGTTGTTGCGCCCGTCATACATGGTGAGCACGATGCCCTGGATGGTGAGATCCGGGTTGATGCTGTTGCGCACCTGCTCGACCGTCTCCAGCAATTGGCTCAGACCTTCGAGCGCGAAGAACTCGCATTGCAGCGGCACGAGAACAGAATCGGCCGCGGCCATTGAATTCAAAGTCAAAAGATTGAGCGAGGGCGGGCAGTCGATCAGCACATAGCCGAACGGCGCCGCGCGCTCGGCGGCGGTGCGCAGCGCGTTGCGCAGCCTGAGCACACGGTCGGGCGCCGAGGCGATCTCCATCTCGATGCCGAGCAGGTCCAGCGTCGAGGGCACGATGGACAGACCCGGCACCGCCGTCGGCACGGCGGCTGCTTCCAGATCGAGCTCGCCCGTCAGCACGTCATAGGACGAGACGGTGCGGTCCTTGCGGTCGATGCCGAGGCCGGTGCTGGCATTGCCCTGCGGGTCAAGATCGACGATCAGCACGCGCTCGCCGATCGCGGCCAGCGCCGTGGCCAGGTTGATGGCCGTCGTCGTCTTGCCGACGCCGCCTTTCTGGTTGGCAACAGTGATGATACGCGGTGCTGTGCTCATGGGCCTATGCCAGTAATTCATTGCTGTTTCGCCGGGCGCAATTCGGTGATTTCAAGGATGACGCCGTGTGGGTCGGTCATGCTCGAATGTTCTACCAGATCGAAGCCCCAGCGGTGAGTGCTTTCTTCCACCTCAGATCGGTAATCCCGGCCTTTATGGAAGAGCGCGCGTGACCCTTTGGTCAGCCACGGCGCAGCCAGGTCGAGCAGATCCGGAAGGGCGGCCAGCGCTCTGGCGGTTACGATTTCCGGTGCGGAAACAAGCGCATAGCTGTCATCGATGCGCTTTGCCAGGACCCGTGCGGGCAAATTGAACTGACCGATGACCGATTGCAGAAACGAAGCCTTCTTGCGGTTGCTCTCGACCAGGTCGATCGACGCGCCGGCCCGCTCGGCCAGCAGAAAGCCGAGCACCAATCCCGGAAACCCGCCGCCCGAACCAAGGTCGACCCAGCGCGTGGCAGTGGGTGCGATTCGCGCGAGTTGGGCGCTATCCAGGATGTGGCGGCGCCAGACATCGTCGAGCGTCGACGGCGCCGCCAGATTGATGCTGCGGTTCCATTTCAGGAACAGCTCTTCGAAGGCCCGAAGGCGCTCGAATGTTTCACGTGAAACCGGACCCGCCGCCTTTTGCAGATCATCCCAAGCGCTCACGCCACGTCCCTTCGCGCGGCGGACTCGGCGTTGCGGACATGAGCCACGATGATGGCCAGCGCAGCGGGCGTCATGCCTTCCATCCGCTGAGCATCGGCGATCGAACGCGGCTGGCGGGTCTTCATCTTCTGCTTCAGCTCGTTTGAAAGTCCGGGAACATCGGAAAAGTCGATAGTCTCGGGGATGAGTCGCGATTCCTCATGCCTGATCTGCGCGACATCGGCGTGCTGCCGATCAAGGTAAACCGAATATTTCGCTTCCGTTTCGAGTCGCTCCGCCGTCTTGGCGTCAAGCGCGGCAAAGCGCGGCTCGACACGCGTCAGCCACGCCATGTCGACGCCCGGATGCGCCAAAAGCGCATAGGCCGAGCGGCGCACGCCGTCCTTGTTGATCTCCAGCCCATGCCGCGCCGCTTCGTTCGGCGTCAGCGTCACCGACTTTGCCAGCGCGCGGGCCTGATCGAGTTTCAGCGCGATCTCGCCGAACCGCTGCATCCGCGGCGAGGCCACGATCCCGAGCTTGTCGGCCAGCGGCGTCAGCCGCTCATCGGCATTGTCGGCGCGCAGCGACAGCCGGAACTCCGCCCGCGAGGTGAACATCCGGTAAGGCTCGGCGATGCCGCGGCTGCTCAGGTCGTCGACCATCACGCCGATATAGGCCTCGGTGCGGCTGAGCACGACCGGCTCGCTTGCCGAAGCCTTGCGCGCCGCGTTGATGCCGGCGAGCAGACCTTGCGCGCCGGCCTCTTCGTAACCCGTCGTGCCGTTGATCTGCCCGGCCAGGAACAGGCCGGCCAGGCGCTTCGTCTCCAGCGTCGTCTTCAGTTCGCGCGGATCGACATGGTCGTATTCGATGGCATAGCCCGGCTGCAGCATCGTCGCCTTTTCCAACCCGGGAATGGTCTTTAGGATGTCGAGCTGCACATCCTCCGGCAGCGAGGTCGAGATGCCGTTCGGGTAGACGGTGTCGTCGTCGAGGCCTTCCGGCTCGAGGAAGATCTGATGACCCTCGCGGTCGCCGAACTTGACGATCTTGTCCTCGATCGAGGGACAATAGCGCGGCCCGACGCCTTCGATCGAGCCGGAATACATCGCCGAGCGGCCGAGATTGGCCCGGATCAGGTCATGCGTCGCCGGCACGGTCCGTGTGATGCCGCAATGGATCTGCGGATTGACGATTGCGTCCGTCATCAGCGAGAACGGCACCGGATCCTCGTCCGCCGCCTGGCTTTCCAGCGACGCCCAATCGATGGTGCGGCCGTCGAGGCGAGGGGGCGTGCCGGTCTTCAGGCGCCCGAGCTTGAAGCCCGCACGCGCCATGGTGGCCGAAAGCCCATGGCTTGCCTGTTCGTTCATGCGGCCGGCGACGATCTTCCTCTCGCCGATATGGATCAGCCCGCGCAGGAACGTGCCGGTGGTCAGCACGACCGCGCCACAGGCCAAGCGCCGATCACCCGAAACCAGCACGGCCGCCACGTGCCCGTCTTCGATTGCGAGATCGAGAACCTCGCCCTCGACCACGTCGAGATTGGCCTGTTCGCCGATCGCGGCCTGCATGGCAAGTCGATAGAGCTTGCGGTCGGCCTGGGTGCGCGGACCGCGCACGGCCGGCCCCTTGCGGCGGTTGAGCAGGCGGAACTGGATGCCGGCGGCATCCGCGATGCGGCCCATCAGCCCGTCCATGGCGTCGATCTCGCGCACGAGATGGCCCTTGCCGAGGCCGCCGATCGCCGGATTGCAGGACATGACGCCGATCGTATCGAAGCGCAGCGTCACCAGCGCGGTCCTGGCGCCGGCGCGCGCGGCAGCGCTCGCCGCCTCGCAGCCGGCATGGCCGCCGCCCACCACCACCACATCATAGTGATCGGTCATTTTTCCAAGAATCCGCTTTCAGAGATTGCCCGACACATGTCCCCGTCATCACGCGCTGTCAAGGACGAAGGCCCGACTCGTTTCACGTGAAACACATATCCGAAGCCGGAATGTTTCACGTGAGTCATCGCCGCACGGGTCCCGCGTCGTGTTTCACGTGAATCATTTACCGATGCAGAACTGCGAAAAGATGACGTCGAGCAGATCCTCGACATCGACCGAGCCGATGATCCGGCCGAGCCGATCGGCCGCCAGCCGCAACTCCTCGGCCCGCAATTCCTGGCTGTGTCCGGCCAACGCCGCTCGCAAGAAGCCCGTCGTCTCCTTGAGCAGCTCGACATGCCGCAGCCTCGACGGGAGGACTTCACTCGCGTCCCCGGCTGCCTTGGCGGCACGGGCTCCGATCTCGTCGAGAAGAGCGCCGAGCCCTGTGCCGTCCCTGGAAGAGATCGCCAGATCATATGCGCCAGCGCCGGCACCGGCGATATCGGACTTCGTCCCGACACGCAGCAGTGGAGCCCCGCTCGCAACGTCGCCGACGGAAACAGGGTCAGCCATGTCCTCCAACAGCAGGATCAGGTCTGTCTCCCCGGCCCTGGCCCTGGCACGCTCGATGCCGATTGATTCGACCTTGCCCGCGGCGTCCCGCAGGCCGGCCGTGTCGACAATCCGCACCTTCAGCCCGTTGAGGTCCATGGCGACCTCGAGCAAATCGCGAGTCGTACCCGGTTCGTCGGTGACGATCGCTGCGTCGCGCCTGGCCAGCGCGTTGAACAGGCTGGACTTGCCGGCATTCGGCGCACCGAGGATCACAACCTCGAACCCGTCGCGGATGATCTCGGCTGCCTTGAAGCCTTCAACATGCCGATCGATCTCACCGATCATTGCCGACACGTCGGACCAGACCGCATCCGAAACGGAACCCGGCACGTCTTCTTCGTCGGCGAAGTCTATTTCCGCCTCGATCATGGCGCGCGCATGGATCAGCCGGCGGCGCCAGCTCGAATAGAGCTCGCTCTGCGTGCCTTCCGCGTTGCGCAAGGCGAAGCGGCGCTGCGCTTCCGTCTCGGCATTGACCAGATCGGCGAGCGCCTCGGTCTCGACAAGGTCGAACTTGCCGTTGAGAAAAGCGCGCCGGGTGAATTCGCCAGGCTCGGCATGCCTCACGCCTTCGAAGCCCGTGATCGTCTCCAGCATCTTGGCCGCGACGGCGCGGCTGCCATGGACCTGGAATTCGGCAACATCCTCTCCGGTGAAGCTGCCGGGAGCTGGAAAGAACAGGACGAGCCCGTGATCGATGACCGAGCCGTCCGCGGCCTTGAGCTTGCGCAACGTGGTAAACCGGTCCTTAACGGCGCCCGCAATCGTTTCGACCACGAATCGAGTCTTCGGGCCGGAAATACGGATGACGGCAAGGCCGGCAGGCAGGCGGCCGCTGGACAGCGCTACGATCGAATCCTTCGAAGCCATTGGGGAAACCATTTGCCGGACCTGCCGAACCGCCTAGATTAAAGGTAGAGCATGTCGGCCGAAGACCGCCTCATGGTTTTCGGCATCATGCTTTGCCGCATCAAACCCAAATGCCGAGCCCGCCCATCGTGACCTTGCCCGCGCGAAACCTGCTTGCCGAAGAGGCCAGCCCCTATCTGCAGCAGCACAGCGACAATCCCGTGCATTGGCGCGGCTGGTCGCCCGCTGCCCTTGCCGAAGCCAAGGAACTCGGGCGGCCGATCCTGCTCTCCATCGGCTACGCCGCCTGCCACTGGTGCCATGTCATGGCGCATGAAAGCTTCGAGAACGACGCCGTGGCGGCCGTCATGAACCGGCTCTACGTGAATATCAAGGTCGATCGCGAGGAACGGCCGGACATCGACCAGATCTATATGGCCGCCCTCCATGCCATGGGCGAGCAGGGCGGCTGGCCGCTGACCATGTTCCTGACGCCCGACGGCAAGCCTTTCTGGGGCGGCACCTATTTCCCGCGCGAGGCGCGTTACGGAAGGCCGGGCTTCATCCAGGTGCTGGAGGCGGTCGACAAGGCCTGGCGCGAAAAACGGCAGAGCCTCGCCGAAAGCGCCGACGGGCTGACCGCCCATGTCGAGCAGCGCCTTGCCGGCGCAACGGGCAAGGCCGTGCTCGACCGCGATACGCTGGCCGACCTCGCCGGCCGCATCGACGGCATGATCGACCGCGAACTCGGCGGCTTGAAGGGCGCGCCAAAGTTCCCCAACGCGCCGTTCATGCACGCGCTTTGGCTGTCCTGGCTGCGGGACGGCCAAGCGGAACATCGCGATGCCGTGCAGCTGAGCCTCGAAAAAATGCTCGCCGGCGGCATCTACGATCATGTCGGCGGCGGCCTCAGCCGTTATTCGACCGACGCCGAATGGCTGGTGCCGCATTTCGAGAAGATGCTTTACGACAACGCCCAGCTCATTCACCTGTGCAACTGGGCCCATGCCGCCACCGGGAACGACTTGTTCCGCGTACGAATCGAAGAAACCGTCAGCTGGCTGCTGCGCGAGATGTTGGTCGAAGGCGGTGCCTTCGCGGCCAGCCTCGATGCCGACAGCGACGGCGAGGAGGGGCTTTTTTACACTTGGAACCGCGAGGAGGTCGAAGCCGCGCTCGGCGACGATGCGTCGACCTTCTTGCGGTATTTCGAGCTGGCCGCCCCGCATGGCTGGGAAGGCAAGCCGATCATTCGCCAGACCCAAGCACAGCAAAATCAGGGCATCGCCGACTACGCTCAGCTTACTCCTCTGAAAGCGAAGCTGCTGGCCGTCCGCGAACAGCGGATCAGGCCTGGCCGAGACGGCAAGGCGCTCACCGACTGGAACGGGCTGATGATCGCGGCCCTCGCCGAGGCGGGCCGCTCACTTGGGCGCCGTGAGTGGATCGATGCCGCAGCCAAGGCTTTCGCCCATATCGTCGAGGCCAGCCAGGATGGCCGCCTGCCGCATTCCATGCTCGGCGCGAAGAAGCTTTTCCCGGCGCTGTCCAGCGACTATGCCGCCATGACCAACGCGGCGATCGCACTGTTCGAGGCGACCGGCGACCCGGCCTATTCGGATCGCGCCAGGCAGTTCATCGGCGAGCTCGACCGCTGGCACCTGGACGACGAAAAGACCGGCTACTGGCTGACGGCGTCGGACAGCGGCGACGTTCCGATCCGCATCCGCGGCGATGTCGACGAAGCGATACCTTCCGCCACCAGCCAGATCGTCGAGGCGCTGGTGCGGCTGTCGTCACTCATTGGCGACCTCGATCTCTGGGAAAAGGCCTGGACGGCCGCCGAGCACGCCATGGGCCGCGCGTCCCAGCTGGCCTATGGCCAAGCCGGTATCGTCAACGCCTGCGCCCTGGCGCTTGAACCGTTGAAGCTCGTCATTATAGACAAGCCAGAGTCTTCAAGTCTTGTTCCGGTTGCGAATCGGAATCCCGATCCACGCCGGGTGGACATCGTCGTGCCGATCGGAACGGAAGCGAATCGACCGCTATTGCCGGGCGGCGTGCTGCCGCCGACGGACAAGGCAGGCGCCTGGTTCTGCAGCGGACACGTGTGTCTGCCGGTGCTGACGGATGCGGGTGAGTTGGAGAAGTTGCTGCGGCGAAGCTAAAAAGCCAGCGAGGCCGAGTTTCTTCGTCATCCTCGGGCTTGACCGAGGATCCATGCCGTGACGCTCGCATAAAGCAGCGGCGCAGAATTCTGCACCGCTGCAAAGCTCAAAAGGAACGGCATGGATTCTAGGGTCTGCGCGCGTCGCTTCGCTCCTTGCTCCGCCCTAGAATGACGAAGAAAAGGGGCGGACTACCGCGCCCACCCCAATCACGTGTTCATCGAATCGAAGAAGTCGGCGTTGGTCTTGGTCTGCTTGAGCTTGTCGATGAGGAACTCGATCGCGTCGGTCGTGCCCATCGGCGCGAGGATGCGGCGCAGCACGAAGATCTTCTGCAGGTCCGCGCGCGGCACCAGCAGGTCCTCCTTGCGGGTGCCCGACTTGAGGATATCCATCGCCGGGTAGATGCGCTTGTCGGCCACCTTGCGGTCGAGCTGGATTTCGCAGTTGCCGGTGCCCTTGAACTCTTCGAAGATGACTTCATCCATACGGCTGCCCGTATCGATCAGCGCGGTGGCGATGATGGTCAGCGAGCCGCCTTCCTCGATGTTGCGAGCGGCGCCGAAGAAGCGCTTGGGGCGCTGCAGCGCGTTGGCGTCGACACCGCCGGTCAGCACCTTGCCGGATGACGGCACGACGGTGTTGTAGGCGCGGCCGAGACGCGTGATCGAATCGAGCAGAATGACCACGTCGCGGCCATGCTCGACCAGGCGCTTGGCCTTCTCGATCACCATTTCGGCGACCTGCACGTGGCGCGCCGCCGGCTCGTCGAAGGTCGATGAGATGACCTCGCCCTTAACCGAGCGCTGCATGTCGGTCACTTCCTCCGGACGCTCGTCGATCAAAAGCACGATCAGATAGCATTCCGGATGGTTGGCGGTGATCGAATGGGCGATGTTCTGCATCAGCACAGTCTTGCCGGTGCGCGGCTGCGCGTTGATCAGAGCGCGCTGGCCCTTGCCGATCGGCGCGACCAGGTCGATCACGCGCGGCGAGATGTCCTTGGAGGTCGAATTGTCGATCTCCATCTTCAGCCGCTTGGTCGGATAGAGCGGCGTCAGATTGTCGAAGTGGATCTTGTGACGGATCTTTTCGGGATCGTCGAAATTGATGGTGTTGACCTTGAGCAGCGCGAAATAGCGCTCGCCCTCTTTCGGGCTGCGGATCGGCCCTTCGACCGTATCGCCGGTCTTGAGCGAAAAGCGCCTGATCTGCGACGGCGAGATGTAGATGTCGTCGGGACCCGGCAGGTAGTTTGCGTTGGCGGAGCGCAGGAAGCCGAAACCGTCCTGCAGCACCTCGACCACGCCGTCGCCGATGATCTCGATGTCCTGGGCGGCGAGCTTCTTCAGGATCGCGAACATCAGCTCCTGCTTGCGCATGACGCTGGCGTTCTCCACCTCGAGCGTCTCGGCATAAGCGATCAGCTCTGGCGGCTTCTTGTTCTTGAACTCTGCGAGTTTCATTTCTTGCATTAGATAGACTCTGGGTAGGCTTTGGGGAGGAAAATCGGCTGAATACGACAAATGCCGGGCGCGGCCGAAAGCGAGTGAAAGGGGCGGCGCATGACGGGAAGGAAGACCCGTCTTTTATCGTCGGTCGCCTGAAAGAGCAAGCCGCCTTTTGCTGGGCTTCTGCTGGATTGAAGTAAGCCTCGAGCATGATCCCGAAAAGTGGAAACCGGTTTTCGGAAAGATCATGCTCCCGATCTAAAACGGCTTCACGACGACCAGGATGACGATGACGATCATCACCAATGTGGGGATCTCGTTGACGATCCGCCAGTGCCGCGCCGGTTTTTCGTTCTTGTCCTCGGCGAATTTCCGGACCGCGGCGGCGAGATAGCCATGCAGACCCGACAGGACGAGCACCAGCGCGATCTTGGCGTGCAGCCAGCCGCCCTGGAAGCCAAAGCCCTTCCAGGCCAGCCAAAGCCCGAACACCCAGGTCACGATCATCGCCGGGTTGATGATCCCCCGCAGCAGCCGGCGTTCCATCACCTTGAAGGTCTCGGACTGCACCGAGCCTTTCTCGGCATCGACGTGATAGACGAAGAGCCGCGGCAGATAGAGCATGCCGGCCATCCAGGCGATGACGGCGATTACGTGGATCGCCTTGGCCCAGGGGTAGAAGCCGTCGCCCGCCACGAAATAGAGCAGCGCGCTCAGCACGACGAGCACGACAATGCCGATCGCCATGCGCTTCATCGCCTGGCCAGTGCTGTTCCCCCTGCTCGCGCTGTCCTCATTGCTCATCGGCGGCTCCTCACCATTTTCACCATCGCCTCGACATGCGCCACCGGCGTCTCCGGCGTGATGCCGTGGCCGAGATTGAAGATCAGCGGCCCACCACCCAAAGTTCTCAGAATCGCATCGACGCCGTCGGCCAGCGCCTTGCCGCCGGCGACCAGGCGCAGCGGATCGAGATTGCCTTGCACCGCTCCGTCGCCTTGCAGGTCCTTCGCCATCGACAGCGGCACGGTCCAGTCGAGGCCGAGACCGGCAATACCGGTCTTCCTCCTGTAGTCGCGATAGCGCTCGCCGGCGCCCTTCGGAAAACCGATCACTGGCACGTTCGGGTGAGCCGCCTTCATCTGCCGGACGATCTCGGCCACCGGTTCGACGCAGAAGGCCTCGAAGGATGGTTCGTCCAGCACGCCCGACCACGAATCGAAAATCTGCACCGCATCGGCGCCGGCTTCGATCTGGCGAATGAGATAGGCGGCCGAGTGGTCGGTCAGAATCTTCAGAAGCCGTGCGAAGGCCTCGGGCTCGCGATAGGCGAAAAGCCGGGCAGGGCCCTGGTCGGGCGTGCCGTGCCCGGCAATCATATAGGTCGCCACCGTCCAGGGCGCGCCGCAGAAGCCGAGCAGCGTCGTCTCGTCGGGCAGTTTTACGCGCAACCGGCGCACCGTCTCGTAGACCGGTTCGAGATTCACGTGAAACATACTGCCGTTCAGCGCGGGAATCTCCGATGCCGAGATCGGCTTCAGGATCGGGCCGCGGCCCTCTTCGAAGCGGACATCCCGCCCCAGGGCGTTGGGCACGACGAGAATGTCGGAGAACAGGATCGAGGCATCGAAGCCGAAGCGTTCGATCGGCTGCAGCGTCACCTCGACGGCAAGGTCCGGGTCGTAGCAGAGATCGAGGAAGGATCCCGCCCGCTTCCTGGTCTCCCGGTATTCGGGAAGATAGCGGCCCGCCTGACGCATCATCCAGAGCGGCGGCGGTGCAACCGTCTCGCCCTTGAGGACGTCCAGCATGATCCGTTTCGCAGCCATTTGGCGCTGTCCCCTCCGGGTGTCTCTTAAATCAAATATCTATTTTAAAAGAGTCTTCTGATTCTAAGAGTCTGTTGGTTGTGATGGTTGCGACCTGTCCAGCCTGCGGCTCGAAAAGGCCAGTCAGCATATTGTCGCGTACTCGCTTTCGCAATTTGGAGGGATCTGGGGACGAAGCGGATTCAGGCTTTCGAGTCAAAAGCTTGGCCTTTCGGGTCTGGACTTTCCGCTGTGGACGAAATCGGCCAAGAAAAATTGATCCCCAGTTTTGTCCCCAGCGCCGCGACAAAGCCTACAGCGGGTCGAATTGTGGACAAGCGGCCATCTGATACAGTCGCTTCCCGACCCAAGGCCTGCCCATCCAGCCTTGTCCACAATTGCCCACAGCCTGGACCCATCCCCTGTGAACAAACCTCAGAGCTTCTTCCACCTGCATCTGATCTCCGACGCCACCGGCGAGACGCTGCTCGCGGCTGGCCGCGCGGCGTCCGCGCAATACAAGGATGCGCGCGCCATCGAGCATATCTATCCGCTGATCCGCACGGAAAAGCAGATCGCCAAGGTCTTCGAGGATATCGAGGAAGAGCCCGGCATCATTCTCTATACGGTGGTCGACCAGAAGCTGGCGCGCTCGATCGACGAGCGCTGCGCGGCGATGGGCTTGCCTTGCGTATCGGTGCTGGAGCCGGTGCTGACGGTCTTCCAGTCCTACCTCGGCACGCCGGCCGGCCGCCGCGTCGGCGCCCAGCACGTGCTCGACGCCGAATATTTCCGCCGCATCGATGCCTTGAACTTCACCATGGAGCATGATGACGGCCAGCTGCCGGCCAATATGGACGATGCCGATATCGTGCTGATCGGCATATCGCGGACCTCGAAGACGCCGACCAGCATCTATCTTGCCAATCGCGGCATCAAGACCGCCAACATCCCGATCGTGCTCGGCGTGCCGCTTCCCGAAAGCCTGATCGCCGCCAAGACGCCCTTGGTCGTCGGCCTGGTCGCCACGGCCGAACGCATCTCGCATGTGAGGCAAAACCGCATCCTCGGCAACAGCGCCGCCTTCGTGCCGACCGCCTATGTCGACCGCGCCGCCATCAACGAGGAGCTTGCCTATGCCCGCCAGCTCTGCACGCGGCATGGCTGGCCGATGATCGATGTCAGCCGCCGCTCCATCGAGGAAACCGCGGCCGCCATCGTTGCCCTGCGGGGAAAGACGCGCTAACTGGGATTTGTCGAGACGCCGGCCGCTTCGTCATCCTAGGGCGGAGCAAGGAGCAAAGCGACGCGGCGTAGACCCTAGGATCCATGCCGAGACGTCGAAGTGTTGCGACGGTGTAGAATTCTGCTCCGCTGCGCCTCTCGGCTGAGGTTATGGCATGGATCCTAGGGTCTTCGCGACGGAGCTTCGCACCTGCTTCGCCTAGGATGACGAAGTTCGTAAGGCTTTGGCCATTCTCCAAAGTTTGTGCTGGACCCCAGACAAACGATGGGTCAACAGCGTCAGGGAGCTAGTTGGGCGAAAAATCATGGCCGAGAAAATCATCCTCGCTTCGGGCAGTCCCTACCGCAAGGCGATGCTCGTCAATGCCGGCCTCGACATCGAGGCGGTGCCGGCAAATGTCGACGAGCGCGCGCTCGAGGCTCCGCTGAAGGACAGCGGCGCTTCGCCCGAGGATGTCGCGTCGATTCTGGCCGAGGCCAAGGCGACCGAGGTCAGCGAGCGCAAGCCAGGCGCCCTGGTGCTCGGCTGCGACCAGACCCTGTCGCTGGGCGACGAGATCTTTCACAAGCCCGCCGACATGGAAAGCGCGCGGCGTCATCTCCTAACGTTGTCGGGCAAGACGCATCAATTGAACAGCGCCGCCGTGCTTTGCCGCGACGGCGAGGTGCTGTGGCGCCATGTCGGCGTCGCCAGCCTCACCATGCGCAAGCTCGATCCCGCCTTCATCGGCCGGCATCTGGCGCTGGTCGGCGTCAAGGCGCTGTCCAGCGTCGGCGCCTACCAGGTCGAGGGCGAAGGCATCCAGCTGTTCGAGAAGATCGAGGGCGATTATTTCACCATTGTCGGCCTGCCGCTTTTGCCGGTGCTGAAGGAGCTGCGCGCATTGGGAGCCATCGATGGCTGAGAAAAGGGCCTTCGTCGCGGGACATCCGATCGCGCATTCGCGCTCGCCGAAGATCCACGGCCATTGGCTGGCGCACTACGGCATCGACGGCAGCTATGAAGCGATCGACGTGGCGCGGGATGATTTCGCGTCCTTTCTGAAGGCGCTTGCCGACAATGGTTTTCGCGGCGGCAATGTCACCATCCCGCACAAGGAGGCGGCCTTCGCCGGCGTCGCCCGCCGCGATCACGCGGCCGACGCGATCGGCGCGGTCAACACACTATGGTTCGAGGATGGCATTCTGTGTGGCGGCAACACCGACGGCTACGGCTTTGCCGCCAACCTCGACCAGTATGCGCCCGGCTGGGCGGCCAATGGCCCGGCCGTGGTGCTCGGCGCCGGCGGGGCTTCGCGCGCGGTCATCCATGCGCTGAAGGAGCGCGCGGTGAAGGATATCCGCATCGTCAACCGGACGCTCGCGAGAGCCGAGGAACTCGGGCGCCATTTTGGCGCCGGGATCTCGGCGCATGGCGCCGATGCGCTCGGCGAGCTGCTTGCCGATGCCGGCCTGCTCATCAACACCACTTCGCTCGGCATGCATGGCAATGAAACCTTGGCCGCCGATCCGGGCGCGTTGCCGGACCACGCCATCGTCACCGACATTGTCTATGTGCCGCTGGAGACGCCTTTGCTCGCCGCCGCCAGGGCGCGTGGCCTGAAGACCGTCGATGGTCTCGGCATGCTTCTGCATCAGGCGGTGCCCGGTTTCGAACGCTGGTTCGGCCGGAAACCCGACGTTACGTCCGAGCTGCGAAGCATGATCGTCGCCGACATCGAGGGCCATTGAAACCCATGATCGTGCTCGGCCTCACCGGATCGATCGGCATGGGAAAGTCGGCGACGGCGAAAATGTTCGCCGAGGCCGGCGTGCCGGTGCATGATTCCGACGAGACCGTGCATCGCCTCTATTCCGGCAAGGCGGCCTCCCTTGTCGAGGCGGCCTTCCCGGGCACGACGCAGGCAGGCGTGGTCGATCGCGTCAAGCTCGCCGGAAAAGTGCTCGCCGATCCCGCCGCGCTGAAGAAGCTCGAGGCAATCGTCCATCCGCTGGTGCGCGCCGATGCCGACGCGTTCCTGGCCAAACACCGCGCCGCCGGCGCGCCGCTCGCCGTGCTCGACATCCCGCTTTTGTTCGAGACCGGCGGCCGCAACCGCGTCGAAAAGGTCGTGGTCGTCACCGCCTCGCCCGAAATCCAGCGTGAACGCGTGCTCGCCAGGCCGGGCATGAGCGAGGAGAAGTTTTCGTCGATCCTCGCCAAGCAGGTGCCCGACGCCGAAAAGCGCCGCCAGGCCGATTTCATCATCGACACCGGCCACGGCTTCGATGCCGCGCGAAAGGCGGTCGAGGCGATCGTCGCCGAACTGGCAGGGGATAAGAAGGAGGCACCACCCTCCTGACTCTTGCTGTCAGCAGCCGCCATTGCCATTTTTCGCCGAAGCACGATGCTGCCCGTGCCAAGGACAACTGATTCGAATGCGTGAGATCATCTTCGATACGGAAACCACCGGCCTCGATTTGCGCGACGACCGCATCATCGAGCTCGGGGGCGTCGAGCTGGTCAACCGCTTTCCGACCGGCCGCACCTTCCACAAATTCATCAATCCGCAAGGGCGCGCGATCCATGCCGAGGCGCAGGCCGTGCATGGCATCAGCGCCGCCGACCTTGTCGGCAAGCCGACCTTCGCCGAAATCGCGCAGGAATGGCTGGACTTCACCGACGGCGCCAAGCTGATCGCGCACAACGCCACCTTCGATATCGGCTTCCTCAATATCGAGTTCAGCCGGCTCGACCAGGCGGCCATCGATCCCGGCCGCATCGTCGACACGCTGGCGCTTGCGCGCCGCAAGCATCCGATGGGGCCGAACTCGCTCGATGCGCTCTGCCGTCGTTACGGCATCGACAACACCCGCCGCACCAAGCACGGCGCGCTGCTCGACTCCGAACTGCTGGCCGAGGTCTATATCGAGCTGATCGGCGGCAAGCAGGCGGCGCTGGTGCTGGAAGCCGTGGCGGTGCACATGAACGGCGCCGGCGAGGTGGCCGATATCGACATCTCGATCGGCGCCCGGCCGATCGTCCTGCCGTCGCGGTTGAGCGAAGCGGATCGTGCGGCGCATGCCGGGCTGGTTTCAACGCTGGGTGAAAAGGCGCTGTGGCTGAAAGTAGCGACAGCGGGCTGAGCGGGCGCGCTGGCGCCGACGTTGGAAATTGGCCGAAACCCCCGTGACGTCGTCATACTCGGGCTTGACCCGAGTATCCATGCCGTGACCTCGGCCGTAAGGTGCAACGGTGCAGAATTCTGTACCGCCGCAACGCCTTGGCGTAACATGGATTCCAGGGTCTGCGCGCGTCGCTCCGCTCCTTGCTCCGCCCTGGAATGACGCGGCGACGGCCAATCGCGAAGGTTGGCAACTGCTCGCTGGGCCTGATCAACAAAAAAGCCCGGCGCGAAGCCGGGCTCTCGATACGGTGTGGCGGTGCGCCTTTTCAGCTCACCTGGATCTTGCTCGCCGCCGCCTGATCCTCGGCGACGCGCTGCTGGAACATCTGCGCGAAATCGATCGGGTCGAGCATCAGCGGCGGGAAGCCGCCATTGCGGGTGGCGTCGGCGATGATCTGGCGGGCGAACGGGAACAAAAGCCGCGGGCATTCGATGAACAGCAGCGGCAGCATATGCTCCTGCGGGAAGCCGTTTATGGCGAAGACGCCGCCATAGACCAGCTCGACATTGAACAGCACTTCCTGGTCGAAGGAGGCCTTGGCGTTCAGCGTCAAATTGACGTCGAACTGCTTGTCCGAGAGCGGATTGGCGTTGACGTTGACATTGATGGCGATGCCCGGAGCCTTGTCGCGGCCGCGCAGCGAATTCGGCGCGCCGGGGCTCTCGAAGGACAGGTCCTTCACATATTGCGCAAGCACATTGAGCGAGGGCTGATTCTGGGCTCCGTTGCCGTTGCCGTTGCCGTTGGCGGCGCCGGTCGCCGCGTCATCGTTGCTGGCCATTAGCCTTTAAGTCCTTTTGCCTGGGCAGCATTGCTGACCGGATTGAAATCGCGGGTTCGCTACCATGGTCGGCCGGACAAAACAAGTTTTGCCGCCCTTATCGGCAGGGGGAACAGGAAAGCGCAAACGCTGGGGGTTGGCTGAAGCTCGTCAACCTCGTCATTCCAGGGCGAAGCAGCCGCGAAGCGGGGTCGCGTGGATGACGATCGCGATGGGCGCTCCGGCCAATCTCCAAGGCATCCTGCCTGCCAATGCGAACCACCGGCCTGAATCCGACTAGTCGTTCTTCAGCCGCCGCCAGGCTGAATTGTGGTCCGGCCGGTTCGGATAGTCGTCGCGCGAATAGTCTGTGTCGTCGAGGTCGATGACAGTGTCGCGCCGGCGGGCCGAAAAGCCGCTGCTGAAGCTGGTCGCCATGACGATGCGGTTCTTGAGCGCGCGCCAGGCGAAGTCGCGCACCGGCGGCAGCAACAGAAGAATGGCGAAGATGTCGGTGATGAAGCCCGGGATGATCAGCAGGATCGCCGCCAGCACGATCATAGCGCCATGCGCGAGCTGGCGGCTGGGGTCGCGCCCGGCATCCATCTCCGTCCGCACCCGCGCCATGACGCCAAAACCCTGGTGCCGCAGCAGCAGGCTGCCCGCGACGGTGGACAGGATGACCAGCCCGACCGTCGCCAAAGCGCCGATCTCGCGGCCGACAACGACGAAGCCGGCGATCTCCAGCAGCGGCAGCAGGAGCAGGAACAGCGGGATGAACGAAATGCGCAAGTCTCGACGGATCGCTTTCTTCTTTTGCGGCGCTGGCGGACAATCGCCGCTGGCCTTGGCGCCCTTAGATAGGTATGGCTGCCTTTGATTTGAATGATTGCGCCTGCCGTTCTATATGCTTTGAGTGTTGAACGCTATGCGACCGCGGTCCCCCAGGGGTTACGCCGGTCCGGCACGGACAGGGATCGGTTGGCGGAAAATATGGGTTTCTTCGACTTCGGCACGATTTTCTTCCTGATTGCGGCGGTTGTGATCTTTTTCCAGCTGCGCAACGTGCTTGGACGTCGCACCGGAAACGAGCGTCCGCCCTTCGATCCCTATTCGGCGAGCCGCACGCGCGAGGCCGATGCGGCGCAGAAGCCTGAAAATGTGGTGTCGCTGCCGCGCAAGCGCGCGCCGGGCGAAACCGCGCCCGAGACCTATGCCGATATCGACGCCTTCGCCAAACCCGACACCGATCTCAACAAGGGCCTGCGCTCCATCAAGGACAACGATGCGTCCTTCGAGCCGAAGGGGTTCGTCGACGGCGCCAAGATGGCCTACGAGATGATCGTCATGGCCTATGCCGATGGCGACCGTAAGACGCTGAAGAACCTGTTGTCGCGCGAAGTCTATGACGGTTTCGTCGCCGCGATCGGCGAACGCGAGGCCAAATCCGAAAAGATCCAGTCTTCCTTCGTCGGCATCGACAAGGCCGACATCGTCGCAGCCGAAATGAAGGGTTCGGAAGCGCATATCACGCTGCGCATCGTCTCCGAGCTGATCTCGGCGACCCGCGACAAGGCCGGCGCCGTCATCGACGGCGACCCGGAAACCGTGGCCGAGGTCAAGGATGTCTGGACCTTCGCCCGCGACACCCGCTCGCGCGACCCGAACTGGAAGCTCGTCGCCACCGAAGAAGAAGATTGAGATCAAGCGGCGGGGCCCCAGTCGTGCCGCTCTCTCCCACTTTCAGCGAAAAATCCTTTACCGACCTTCCGGGCTGGGGCGAGGATGATCATCTTGCGGCCTTCGCCGCCTTCCGCCGCTCGGCCTTCCACGCGCCGATAAAACCTTACCGCACCGGATCGCTCGGCGTCGATTTCAATGCTTTTGCCGAGGCCTATGCCGAGGCGCGCGCCGTTTCGGCGCCGAGCAGGTCCGAGGCGCGGTCGTTCTTCGAACGGCATTTCGTTCCCGCTCTGGTCGTACCCGACAATGGCGGCGCCGGCCTTGTCACTGGTTTTTACGAACCCGAGGTCGAGGCCTCGCCGGTCAGGACCGAGCGGTTCACCGTGCCGCTGCTGTCCCGCCCCGCCGACCTGATCGACATCAACGACGGCAACCGGCCGGCCGGCATGGATAGCTATCTGGCCTTCGCCCGCCGGACGGATGCTGCTCCGGTCGAATATTTCGACCGCGGCGAAATCGAGCGCGGCGCGCTCTCCGGCCAGAACCTCGAGATCGCCTGGCTCGCCGAAAAGGTCGATGCCTTCTTCATCCATGTGCAGGGCGCAGCTAGATTGAAGATGGCCGACGGCAGGCTAGCCCGCGTCACTTACGCCGCCAAGTCCGGCCAGCGCTTTTCTGGCCCCGGCAAGACGTTGAGCGATCTCGGCGAGATCCCGGTGGAAAAGGTGACGA
The DNA here is from genome assembly GCF_006439385.1 of Mesorhizobium sp. B3-1-7. NCBI lineage: Bacteria > Pseudomonadati > Pseudomonadota > Alphaproteobacteria > Hyphomicrobiales > Phyllobacteriaceae > Mesorhizobium > Mesorhizobium sp. B3-1-7. Next base: position 195,585 of record NZ_VFTL01000007.1, on the reverse strand, counting down.
TGCAGTCGATCCGCGCCTGGTTCAAGGCGCATCCCGACCGCGTCGACGAGATCCTGTGGCGGAACCGCTCCTACATCTTCTTCCGCGAAGCCGACGTCGACGATGCCGCGCTTGGGCCCATCGCCGCCGCCAAGGTGCCGCTGACGCCCGGGCGTTCGGTGGCGGTCGACCGCCTGCTGCACACATTCGGCACACCTTTCTATATCGACGCGCCGTCGCTCACGGCCTTCGACCAAAAACCGTTCCGGCGGCTGATGATTGCGCAGGACACCGGCTCGGCCATCACCGGCCCGGCCCGCGGCGATCTCTTCGCCGGCTCGGGCGACGCCGCCGGCGAGATCGCCGGCGTGGTGCGCAACGCCGCCGACTTCTACGCGCTGGTGCCCCGCGGCCTGTTCGATGGAGCGCGCCGGTGAGCCGCCGCGACGATCATCTCAGCGACGACGACCGCATCCTGTGGAACCTGGTGGCGCGTTCGGCGCGGCCGCTGAAAGGCAAGGCCGCCGTCGAGATCCCCGACATCGTCGAGCCGAAACCGGCGCCGGCCGCCGTTCCGGTCAACGGCGTTCCGGCCGCTGCCGCAAAACCCAAGCCGCAGCATGTCTCGCACGCGCTCGACGACCAGACGCTGCACAAGCTGAAAAAAGGCCGGCTGCCGATCGAAGGCCGCGTCGACCTGCACGGCATGACGCAGGACGAGGCCTATTCGCTGCTGCTCACCTTCCTCAACCGGGCGCATGCCGGCGGCATCCGTTACGTGCTGATCATCACCGGCAAGGGCTCGTCCTCCGGCGGCGACGGCATCCTGCGCCGCGCCGTTCCGGCCTGGCTGTCGACGCCGGCCTTCCGGCATCTTGTGTCCAGCCACGATCACGCCGCCCGCAACCATGGCGGCTCGGGCGCGCTCTATGTGCGGCTGCGGCGGATACGCGCATGAGCGGGCCAACATGACCCCGTTCGGCGAGAAACTCAGGGCGCTGCGCGCCGAACGCGGCGTCAGCCAGAAGGCGATGGCCGAGGCCATCGGCGTCAGCGCCGCCTATCTGTCGGCGCTCGAGCACGGCCGCCGCGGCGCGCCGACCTGGACGCTGATCCAGAAGATCATCGGCTATTTCAACATCATCTGGGACGACGCCGAGGAACTTGCCCGCCTCGCCGAAAGCTCGCACCCAAGGGTCAGGATCGACACGTCCGGCCTGTCGCCGGCGGCCACCGAGTTGGCCAACCTTTTGGCCGAGAGCATCGAGAGGCTCGATGAAGCGGAACTGCGGAAGATCACGGCATTGGTCCGAGCTGCGCTGAGGGGATAGTTTGCCCGCATAAAACGGGATGCCGCTAGCCGAAGCCGCCCGAACTTCGTCATCCACGGGCGAAGCGGACGCGGAGACCCGAGGATCCATTCCGTGACCTCGCGCGAAGGGTAAAGGCGGCGCAGAACAGAGGTTTTTCTGCACCGCCGCGACGCTCTTAGGTCACGGAATGGCAACTGTGTTCACGCGAATGCGGTTTTGTCGCGAATGATGGCGTTGAGGACGACCAGGAGCTTCCTTGCGACGGCGATGATGGCGAGCTTCTTGGAGCCGGAGCGGGCAGCAAGTGCGCTGTAGAAGGTCTTGAAGCGCTCACAGGTTCGAATGGCCGTGAGGGCTGCCATGTAGAGAGCGCGGCGCACGCGTGATCGCCCGCCCTGGATCTGGCTCCTGCGGTTGAGCTTGCCGCTTTTGTTGTCGAACGGGGCAAGGCCGACCAGTGCCGCGATTGCCTTGGGTGAGCGCTGGCCGAGCTCGGGCAGGAGCGCCAGCAGGGAGAATGCGCCGACCTTGGAGACACCGGGCACGGAGACCATGAGCGAATAATCGCGGGCGGTGTCCTCGGCTTGACGAATGGCTTCGGCAATCTGGCCCTCGATCGCCTTGATGCGCGTGTCGAGGTAGGCGATCGTTTCTTCCAGATCGGCAATGACGATCTCATTGAAGGCCTCGGCGAGGTGCTTCTTCGCCGTTGCCCGCATCTCGACCAGTTGATCGCGGTAGCGGGCAAGCGATTGAAGCCGCTCGACTTCTTCGCGCGGCGCCGGCTCGGCCTCAGGATTATAGCGACGGCCGTAGTCGCTCAGCATCCTGGCGTCGAGAGGATCGGTCTTGGCCCGCCGTCTCGTCGACTTCGCATAGTGGTGGGTATGCGCTGGGTTGTGCCGCGAGAACGGCACGCCGGCCTTGGCCAGCGCATGGCGCAGAAGCCGGTCATGGACGCCTGTCGCCTCCATGACGACGAAGTCCCGACTGGGATCAAGGCCCGCCACATACGCCGCGATCGCGTCGGCCTGGTTGTCGATGCGCCGAAGACGGCCACTTGTCTCATCAAAAAAATCGAGCCACTGCTTGGAGATGTCGCAGCCGACATAGTTCTGGGCTATCATGTCCACGCCTCTTCCTGTGGTGCGGGGTCTGCTTGGAACAGCCCCGTGCAACTGTTCAGGTTGATGGTTCACCGGTGGGAAGGGACCGGGCCATGCCACGGCCTGTCCGAAAGGACGACCAGGATTCATTCGGTCTCCTTCCCACCTCAAACCATACACCAGAACCAACACACAGGATCCTCGGGTCTGCGCGCGTCGCTTCGCTCCTTGCTCCGCCCGTGGATGACGATCGCGATGGGCGTTTCGGCCAATCGCCAAGGCATGCCATCCGCCCCACGCGGACATTTACCCGACGATCGAAATCCCTGCGCTACGGAACCGGCCGGCCGTCCTCAGCTCTTGCTGGAGGCCAGCACCAGCACCGGCTTCTCGCTGTAAAGCTTAGGGAACAGCGCCTTCAGATTCCCGATCTTGGGCATGTCGTTGTAGACGATATAGGGATAGGTCGGGTTCAGCGTCAGGAAGTCCTGATGGTAATCCTCGGCCGGGTAGAAGGTCTTGCCGGTTTCGAGCGTGGTGACGATCGGCTTGCCGAACACCTTGGCCTTGTCGAGCTGGGCGATGTAGCTCTCGGCGACCTTCTTCTGCTCGTTGTTCTCGGCGAAGATCGTCGAACGGTACTGCGTGCCTGAATCCGGCCCCTGGTAGTTCAACTGCGTTGGATTGTGCGCGACCGAGAAATACACCTGCAGCAGCTGGCCGTAGGTGACTTTCGCCGGGTCGTAGGTGATCTCGACGGATTCGGCGTGGCCCGTGCGGCCGGTGCCGACCACTTCATAGACGGCGTTTTCGGCGCTGCCGCCGGTATAGCCGGATACTGCCTTGCTCACGCCCTTGACGTGCTGGAACACGCCCTGCACGCCCCAGAAGCAGCCGCCGGCGAAGATCGCCTTCTCGGTGCCGCTCGCCGCCTTTTCGTCCATCGCCGGCGGCGGGATCACCACCGCGTCCTCGGCCGAGCGGGCCGGGCTTTGCCAGAAGGTCGCGGCAGCCGCCGTCAGGATGATCGCCGCGAACGCGCTCTTGACGAAATTCGCCGGTCGGCTCCCGGCCGTTTTCCGAATGTCGGTCATGTCAAATCTCCCATGCCTGTTGGTACGACTATACGATATATGGTGCCGCCGGCGGCGCACATTGCCGTGCGCCGGTCAAATCCAATCATCCGACATGCCGGGCGGCAGCCTCGATGAGGTTGGCGATCTCATGCGGATGAGAAATCAGCGACAAATGGCTTGCCTTCACTTCTATGGTCTTTGCGTTCATGCGCTTGGCCATGAAGCGCTCGAGATCCGGGTTGATCGTGCGATCCTCGGTCGAGACGGCGTACCAGCTTGGCTTCGAGCGCCAAGCCGCTTGCGTCGTCTTCCCGGAGAATAGCTTGTCCGAGATCGGTGCCTGCACGGCATAAAGGATGCGCGCCTTCTCGCTAGGAAGATCGCCGGCGAAATCGCGCAGGAAAGCCTCTTCTCCGAGCTTGCCATAGCCTCCGGACCAGACAAGGCCGGCGGAGGCGGGCGGCGCCGCAAAAGTCTTGGCGAGCGCCGTGTAGTCTTCGCCGGCATCCGGTGCACGCGCCGCGACATAGACCAGCGACGTAACCTTCGAATCCACGCCTGCTTCGGTGATGATCATGCCGGCAAAGGAGTGCGCGACAAGGATCGTCGGTCCATCCTGGAGCGCGATCGCGCGGCGCGTTGCCTCGACGCCCGCCTCCAGGGTGGTCAGCGGGTGTTGGACGGCGGTTGCGTTGAAGCCGGCCTTCTGAAGAACTCCGATCACCTCCGACCAGCACGAGCCATCTGCATAGGCGCCGTGGACCAGGATGACATTGCGAACCTTGGAGCCCGTTTGCGCTCGCGCCTTGTCGGCGCCGGCCAACAGCGTCGTTGCCATTCCAGCGGCGAGTGCGGCGGAGAAAGTACGTCTGTTCAACATGATGGTGGGCTCCTTGCGAGGGTCGCAAACTTGGCAATTCCAGAAAAGCGTGCAGCGGCTTTCCGTCCGGAATTGTGTACAAAACAACTGGCTCTCGCGCCGCGAGAGAACAACCTTGGCGCGCCCTCGTCTGCCGACGCGCCGAGGCTGCAAAGACCGGACCTATTGAGCCGGAGCCATGGCGTCCGCCGGCTTCATGGCATCCGTGGCCGGCTTCATCGCGTCGGTGGTAGCCGGCTTCATCGCCTCGGTGCTCATCGCGTCGGGCTTCATGGCGTCAGCCGGCTTCATCGCGTCCGTCGCCGGCTTCATGGCGTCGGTCGCCATCGCGTTGGCGGGCTTCATCGCGTTGGTCGCGTCGTCGGCGCGGGCGCCGGCGACGAAGACGGCAGCGGAAAGCGCGAGGGCGAGCGCCGGCAGGGTCAGATACTTGGTCATGATAGTCTCCTTGGGTTTTGGCGCGCGGAAGCGGGCCGGGTTATGCGTTGCCGCTGTCATGCGGCCCCGCGCGTAGGGGAAAAAGATCAGTTGGCGGCCGCGGCCAGGATCGGGCCGCCGCCTGGCGCCTGCACCAGCACCGCGGTGTTCAAGCCGCCGGTGGCCGCCGGCAGCGGCAGCGTGGTGGCCTTGCCGTTCCAGCTGCCGAGTTTCGTCAGCGCATGCACGACATTGGCGTGCGGCAGCGTTCGGCCGGTATTCTCGCCACGCGCCACCGGCACCTCGACGACGCCTCTCGTGTAGCGCACCAGCCAGATGTCGGCGCCGCCGCCCGGCGCCTTGCCGGCGCCGATGCTGACCTTGGCCTGCCCAAGCGAAAGCTCCGGACCCTGGGTGTGGCCGCCTTTGGCGATCAGGCTCTGGATCTCGCCCGGCGCCGCGCCCACGCCGTCGCGTCTGCCGTTCACCACCACTTGCGGCGTGAACGGTCCGTCCCGGCCGAGCGACGGCTCGTAGGTCACCTGGCGATCGGTGAATTCCTTGCGGCCGAACGTGTCCTTCCAGCCGAGATAGTCCCAGTAGGTGACGTTGAACGACAGCGCCAGCACGCCCGGCTGGTCCTTGACCTTGATCAGGTTGGCGTTGGCCGGCGGGCAGGACGAGCAGCCCTGGCTGGTGAACAGCTCGACCACGGTCAGCGGCTGTGCCGAAGCGGCGCCGAGCGTGGCGGCAAGCATCGCCCCGGCGAGCAGGCCGGTCCTTGTCTTCAATCCGATCATGGGGAAGCAGTCTCCGTTGCGGCGGGTCATGCTCCCATTTCGCGACGGCGCAGGGCTTCGTTACAGCTTCACCGGTTTGTGATTGGGGTGCCTCAGTGCGGAACGTTGGAGGGACAGCACCCCCCTCTGCCCTGCCGGGCATCTCCCCCGCAAGGGGGGAGATCAGATGTCGCGCAGGCCTTCGCCAATCTCCCAGGTCGAAAGGGAGATGCCGGCGGCGGAACAGCCAATCTCCCCCCTTGCGGGGGAGATGGCCGGCAGGCCAGAGGGGGCTGTGAAGGATCGCGACGCTTGGATCCATCTCAGATGCGCGCCGATCCACCTTCCCGCATGGGGGAGAAGGAGAAGGAAAAACCCCCACCGCTTGCCCCTCAACCCGGCCCCTGCTAAAGCGCGCCGCATGACGACGCCCCTCGACCACATCCGCAATTTCTCCATCGTCGCCCATATCGACCATGGCAAATCCACGCTTGCCGACCGGCTGATCCAGCTCACCGGCACGCTGGAGGAGCGCGACATGAAGGAGCAGGTGCTGGACTCGATGGATATCGAGCGCGAGCGCGGCATCACCATCAAGGCCCAGACGGTGAGGCTGAACTACCGCGCCAGGAACGGCGAGGACTATGTCCTGAACCTCATCGACACCCCCGGCCATGTCGACTTCGCCTATGAAGTGTCGCGTTCGCTCGCCGCCTGCGAGGGCTCGCTGCTGGTGGTCGACGCCAGCCAAGGCGTCGAGGCGCAGACGCTGGCCAACGTCTACCAGGCCATCGACAACAACCACGAGATCGTCGTGGTGCTGAACAAGGTCGACCTGCCGGCGGCCGAGCCCGAGCGCATCCGCGAGCAGGTCGAGGAGGTGATCGGCCTCGACGCTTCCAACGCGGTGCTGATCTCGGCCAAGACCGGCCTTGGCGTGCCCGACGTGCTGGAGGCGATCGTCCACCAGCTGCCACCGCCGCGCGAGGGCGACATCGCAGCGCCACTGAAGGCCATGCTGGTCGACAGCTGGTACGACGCCTATCTCGGCGTCATCGTGCTGGTGCGCATCATCGACGGCGTGATGAAGAAGGGCCAGACCATCCGCATGATGGGCACCGGCGCGAAATACCTCGTCGAGCGCACCGGCGTCTTCAAGCCGGCCCGCGTCAATGTCGACGAGCTCGGCCCCGGCGAGTTCGGATTCTTCACCGGCTCGATCAAGGAAGTGGCCGACACCCGCGTCGGCGACACCATCACCGAGGACCGCCGCCCGACGCAAAAAGCCCTGCCCGGCTTCAAGCCGGCGCAGCCGGTGGTGTTTTGCGGCCTGTTCCCGGTCGACGCCGCCGATTTCGAGGACCTGCGCGCCGCCGTCGGCAAATTGCGCCTCAACGACGCGAGCTTCTCATACGAGATGGAAACCAGCGCCGCGCTCGGCTTCGGCTATCGCTGTGGTTTCCTTGGCTTGCTGCATCTGGAGATCATCCAGGAGCGGCTGGAGCGCGAGTTCAACCTCGATCTCATCGCCACGGCGCCCAGCGTCGTCTACCGCCTGAACCTCAATGACGGCTCGGTCAAGGAACTGCACAACCCGGCCGACATGCCCGACGTGGTCAAGATCGCCTCGATCGAGGAGCCATGGATCCGCGCCACCATCCTCACCCCCGACGACTATCTCGGTGGCATCCTAAAACTCTGCCAGGACAGGCGCGGCATCCAGGCCGATCTCTCCTATGTGGGAAAACGCGCCATGCTGACCTACGACCTGCCGCTCAACGAGGTGGTCTTCGACTTCTACGACCGGCTGAAGTCGATCTCCAAGGGCTACGCCTCCTTCGACTATCACCTGACCGACTATCGCGAGGGCGACCTAGTCAAGATGTCGATCCTGGTCAACGAGGAGCCGGTCGACGCGCTATCCATGCTGGTGCACCGAACGGCGGCGGAAAAGCGCGGCCGCGCCATGTGCGAGAAGCTGAAGGAGCTGATCCCGCACCACCTGTTCAAGATCCCGATCCAGGCCGCGATCGGCGGCAAGGTCATCGCCCGCGAAACCATCTCGGCGCTGCGCAAGGACGTCACCGCCAAATGCTACGGCGGCGACGTGACCCGCAAGCGCAAGCTGCTCGACAAGCAGAAAGAGGGCAAGAAGCGGATGAGGCAGTTTGGCAAGGTGGATATTCCCCAGGAGGCGTTTATCCAGGCGCTTAAGATGGGCGATTGAGGCGTCGCGTGCATTTAGGCCAATGCAAAAATCTTGAAAGTTCCTGGGATATTTTTGATATCGCTCATCTCGTCGACCTCGGTGAATTTGAACTTGTCTCTTGCTCTGGCCTCCGCGGGTTGAGAGAGCAATATTTGTCCTGACTTTGCTCGTCCTTGTATACGCGCCGAGAAATTGACCTGCGGTCCGAGTGCCGTAAACTGATCTCGGAAACTGGTACCAACAATTCCAACCAAGGCATCGCCGGTGTGAATGCCACAACCTAGTCCTATATCAATTTTGTCCGGGACGTAGAGTTTCCACTCTTCATTCCACTTGGCTAAGATCTTATCAAATCTATCGCGAAGCTCGATCGCGGTCTTCACCGCCTCATTCACGCCGCACTTGTTGTCGGCCTTTGGCTGGTCCATGAACCCGAAGAGCGCCATGATTCCGTCGCCCATAAACTTATCAAGTACGCCGTCATTTTCAAAAATCACCTGCGCGCCAATCTCGAAATACTCCCGCAAGAAGCCAGATATCAATGTCGGGTGAGCCTTCAATGAGTCGCAGAGTCTAGAAAAGCCTCGAATGTCCCAGAAGACTATTGTGACGGTTCTGGATGCCATCTCCAGAACTTTCGGATCCGCATCTATTGCGGCAAAAACTCTTGGATCAAAGTACTTCTGAAGAAAGTTTACTTTCTGTGACCACTTTCTATATTGTATAGCTGCGCGAGCTTTAATGTTTATCTCGCGCACTGCCGCCTTTCCGCGAATGTTTTTCTCCACAACATCGAAGGCGCCGTATTCAAAAGCCGCATACCTATCTAGGCTCTTTTCCTTGGCGGTGAATAATATCGACATTATAAGAGGATCAATTTTTCTGGCAAGCTGAAGTACGTTCATGCCACTCTCTTCAGAGTCCATAACCAAATCGGTGAGTACCAGGTCAACCGGCTTTCCATTCTTATTGCACTCGGACAGGTATTCGACACACTCTTTCTCGTTATGCGTAGTGTGAATCACCCAGTCTGGATTTTCGTCGCCAAGGGCAAGCTTAAGAAGCTCCAGGTTTTCATTTTCGTCGTCCACAATCACAATGCTAGCCATCGGAACCCCTCCCTTGCCCTGAGCTACCAAAAATCGCCCATTTAACCCTGCTTGGCGGGCACCAACGGCAAATAGAGTTCGAAATCGGCTCCCGCGCCTGGTTTGCCCGTTTCGATCACTCCGCCGCCATGCCCCTCAATAATTCGCCGAACAAGCGCCAATCCGAGACCTGTCCCATGCTCATAATCGGTAAAAAAAGCCTCGAAGATCTTGGATTTGTTCGCCGTGGGGATACCCTGTCCATTGTCTCGAAAATTCACCCTCACGTAGTGGCTCTTTGTATCGAGAAAGTCAGGTCGTTCTTTGGCATTCAGGATATGCGCCACAATTTCGATTTTCTTCTCGCGCCTTTTCATCCATCTCAGCGCGTTCGTCACTAATTCGTCAAAGCATTCAGCGAGTCGTTCTGGATCGCCGAGAACCTCAACTTTGTCATCGCATACGATTTGATATTTAACGTTGTGATCGGACAGCGTTTTTACGCAATCTTGGAGTATGGGCCTCAAGCGACAAGGCACGATCTCTATCTTCTGGGCTCGAGCCAGAGACTTAAACTGGTCTACGAAAGACTTAGCCTTTTCGACTGATCTGCCTATCTTGTCGACCACACCTAAGGCGTCATCGGTCTTGCCTTCCGATATTCGCTTTCGTAGAGGCGCTAAACCGGTCTCTATGGCAAATATAGGATTGCCTATTTTATGCGCTGCGGAGAATGAAATCTCCTTCCAAACAGAGTCCCGCTCGGCGCGAAGTCGCAAATCTCGCTCAGATTTCAAGTCCATATTGAGCCGGCGCTGTTGAGCCAGGAGAACACTATTTTCGTTATATAAGTCTTGAAAGCTCTTCCGTGTTTCAGACCTCAATCGAGATTCGTCAGAGAAATATTTGTACGCGATCTGTGGAAAGCGTTGAACAATCGAAGTAAGATAACTCCGATCCCAAATGCGGACTCGTATGCTTGCTCTTGCATCGCGCTTTCGCGGGCCTCTGAGCTCAAATCTCTCTTGAAGTAACAAGAGCTCTCTATCGTCGCGAAGGCGGTCGGTCGATATTAGAAGGACGGTTATCAAAGAATTCTGATAGGCAGAAAGATTGCGCTCAGGTGAGTCAGAGTACCGGAATATCTGATGCATAAAGTAGTCAGGATCAGAGATCGCGATCTCCAGAAATGCCTCGATTGGCCTATGCCGACCAAAAGACACAAGCCACAGCTCATTAAATTCGAAACCATCAGGATCTTTACGTGGCAGCTGGGCAATTAGATCTATCTCGTGGGGCAACTTGCTCCAATTGATACGCCTGTATCCCATCTGCGCAAGAAGTTCTTGGCATAAATTTTCAGTGTCTCGATCTGAGAGTTTATCCCAATCCATATAGAAGGGGATAGGGAATAGGCTTGGGTTAGTAGAGTTAATATGGGTAGGTGAGCGTCGAAAGTTAGTTGCGGCACGCTGCAAACTTTTGACAAAACGATCAAGATCGAAACGATCGTATCGTATTATCGGTATGCTGGAAAACAGGGAGGAATTCGTTCGAATCGCGTCTTGGGAATCGGCGATGCCAATAATGCCTTTACCCATTGATTGGGCTTGTCCTAGTTCGAAGAAGATTGTGGAGTCATCCTCCGATAGGTCTGCTACGACTAAATCCGCTTGAGAGATGGAGAGGGCGTTGGCCGCCGCCTCGGTCATATTGACATGCTGGCTTGGGGTATCGATCAGCGGTGCATTAATTTCGTAACCCGCTTTCCGTAAAGCAAAAGTTGCAGCATCTCTAACCTCTATTGAGCGCCGGCTTTGCGGAATCGCCAAGTAGCATCTAAGCTTCGCTCGATGTGATTGATCGCCCAAGTTATGTCCCAAGCCGACTGAGTTGTTCTGCGCAATGTATCAACGCGGCAAAGGAATGAATAGCGGGTTCTGCGGTTCCTTGTCGACCTCGTAGCGTCATCAGGCTATCGGCGTCGGCGAGCGAGGGGCGCTTCTGGGCGCCGCCAGATGGGCAAAGCAGTTGAGTCGCCGGGCACTGGACTCCTCTTTAAGCGCGACCCACCCCGTTGTATCCTCTCCCGGCTTGGGGAGACATCACATGCGCTCCACTCTCGATCTCGTCGCCGCGATCGGCCTCGCCATCGGCGGCGCTTTTGGCTTGGCGGGCACTTTCGTTGCGAGCGACGCGCTGCGCGAGACGGTCTGGACCATCGACGGCGTCGGCATCGTCGTCGCCACCGCACTACTCACGATGAAATACCAGCGGCTGGGCAATGACCTCGTCGCGGCCGGCTTTCTCACCTTCCTTGCCGGCGAAAGCCTGCTTCTGGCCGGCAATGCGGCGGGGCTGCAGGCCTCCGTGCCGTCCTATGCCGGCGGCATTGCGCTGTGGGCGACCGGGCTGGTGATGGTCAGCGCGCAAGCCACATTCGCGCTGTGGATGCGGCTCACGGCGTCCGTCGCCGCCGTGCTGTTCGCCGTCTCGGTCCTCATGGTCCTGTGGGGCGCGCCGCTTGTGCCCACCTCCGCGCCGCTGCCAGCGATTGGCTATCCGTTCCTGGTGCTCACCTTCATCGGCTGGATCTGGACTTTGCTGAAACCGGAGCGTTGAGTGCGAAGGCGATGGCCGCGCCGCTCGAAATCCGCAACAGCCTGTCGGGAAAAATCCTGCCCGCCATTGGGCCGTTCCTGCTTGGCGGCATTTTCGGTTTCGGCGCGCTGCAGGGCGTGGCCTCGGGCGCGAACAGCGGGCATGTGCTGTGGATCGCGCTGCTCGGCGCCGCCTGCCTGGGGCTCGGCGTATTCATCGCGCGCGGCGCCTTCGACACTTCGGTCAAGGTGGTGCTGAACAGCCAGGGTTTCCGCGATGCCCGCGCGGGCGACGTGCTGGTGCCGTGGAGCAAGGTGCGGAGCGTGCGGCTTGCCGCCGGCGGCAAGGGCGCGGCGATGCTCAATTTCGAGCTCACCGAGGAGCCGCCCGACGCAATCCGATATTCCTCCGCCAACGCCTTCGGCCTGATGCCCTTCGGCCGGAACATCGTGCATATGGAGATCTCCTCGCTCGACGTGCGCGGGGAGGAGATGGTGGATGCCGTGAAGAGATTCGCGCCGCATGTGGTGGTGAGGAGGTAGCGATCGCCTGCGTTTTAGAAGGAGCGGGGCGCCGAAGCTGCTGATCTCCCCCCTCGTGGGGGAGATGGCCGGCAGGCCAGAGGGGGGCGCTGTCCCGCCGGCATCTCAAAGGGTAAGCTTTCGCGGCCAGGTTCTCTTTGATTGACACAAACGCCGCGTTCCTTCGCGCCCCCCTCTGCCCTGCCGGGCTTTCGTTGCTCGGAAAGCCAAGCAATTGGCTTCCCATCCGCTACGCGGACCGCTCCTCAACCCCCACAAGGGGGGAGATTACGCACTTCACCCGTGCTCTACTCGCTCGGGGGACCTCGCCATGATTCGCGCTCTGCTCGCCGCCTTACTTCTCACCTCGCCGGCCTTCGCCGCCGACATGTCGGTGTTCGTGCGCAACCAGCGTTCGGACGGCGTCGCGGTGGAACTGTTCGGCCGCGACAGCGGCAAAGTCTGGCCGGGCGACGACAAGGTTTTCCTCATCCGGCCGAAGGCGCGGAAATCCGTGCCGATCTCCTGCGAGCCGGGCGAGCACATCTGCTGGGGCGCCTGGGTGAACGGCGACGATTCCGTCACCGCCGGCGTCGGCCCCGACAACGACCAGCCCTGCGACACCTGCTGCTTCATCTGCACCGAGCATTCGACCGAGACGGTGGACCTGGCCGAGTAGCGGGGCGTTGAGCTGCCAATCTCCCCCCAAGAGGGGGAGATGCCCGGCAGGGCAGAGGGGGGCGCGAAGGATCGCGACGCTGCAAGAACAAGGTTCCTCGCCCCGCGGAGTGGGGAGAGGTGGCTCGGCGAAGCCGAGACGGAGAGGGGGAGCGCCCTACGAAGGCGCCCTCTTCGTCCGCTTCGCGGCCACCTCGCCCCCGCTTTCGGCGGGAGCGAGGAACCCAAGCATAGACACGTCGGCGGGACAGCGCCCCCCTCTGGCCTGCCGGCCATCTACCCCTCTTGGGGGGAGATCAGCCAATCGCCACAGCCTCAACAATCCCCCCCAATTCCGTCAGCCATTTTCGCTGCCGCCCCTTGGCATACGCGCCGGCCATGTCATCATCCAACCATCGGCCGTGGGGGCCGATTCGTCATCGAGGGTTTTCATGTCTTTGCTATCTGCGCGCCGCTTTGCCGCCGCGTTTTCGCTTGCCGTCCTGTTTTCGCCTGCCGCTCATGCCGGCGACGTCACCTTCCAGATCAAGAACAGCCATCCCAATGCCATGCGGCTCGAGCTCTACAGCCAGGACCGCGACTATGTCTGGCCTGGCAACGGCAAGGATTTCTACCTCGACGACGGCGAGACCAAAGAGCTGCCGATCTCCTGCAACGAGGGCGAATCCATCTGCTACGGCGCCTGGGTCGACGGCGACGAGGCGACCTATTGGGGCGTCGGCCCCGGCAACAAGGAAAAATGCGAAGACTGCTGCTACACCTGCAGCGGCGGCGAGACCGAGGAGATCGATCTGGAGGAGTAGGGTGGCGCCTTCTTCTCCTTCTCCCACAGGGGCCGACAGGGGAGAAGGAGCAGGCTGTGCATCCGGCCAGCTTGACGCCCCTCTCGCCCCCGCCCTAGCCTCGTCTCCACCCACCAACAGGAGGCCCCACCCAAATGGCAGGCACGGTCGAAGGCGAGAAGATCGACGTTTCTTTCAGCGGCAAGCGCTGCATCCATTCGCGCAATTGCGTGCTCGGCAACCCGCATGTCTTCGTGCCCAACGCGCCGGGCGAATGGATCCATCCGGAAGCGGCCAGCGTCGAGCAGGTCGTGGCGCTGGCGCAGAACTGCCCGTCGGGCGCCATCACCTACACCAGAAAGGATGGCGGACCGCAGGAGAAGCCGCCGGTGGTCAACACGGTGCGGTTGAGGGAAAACGGCCCGCTGGCGGTGCATGCCGAGATCGTGCTGGGTGACGAAACCGTCTTTCGCGCCACGCTCTGCCGTTGCGGCCTCTCCCAGAACAAGCCGTTCTGCGACAACAGCCACATCAAGGCCGGCTTCACCGCCACCGGCGAGCCGCCGCTGAAGGAAGCGCAGGTGCTGGAAGCGCGGGACGGTCCGCTGACCGTGACGCCCACGGTCAACGGACCGCTCAAGGTCGAAGGCAATGCCGAGATCGTCACCGGCACGGGACATACGATCGCCCGAACCACCAAGGTGTTTCTCTGCCGCTGCGGGCATTCGGCCAACAAGCCGTTCTGCGACGGGTCGCATAAGCGGGTGGGGTTTGTGGGGTAGGCGTCGAAGCTGCCAATCTCCCCCCTCGTGGGGGAGATGTCCGGCAGGACAGAGGGGGGCGCCGTAGAGCGCGAACCTTAACAATCACCGAGCGATGCAAATGCCCCATACGCCGCTGTCACCAAAACACCGTGCCAACGCCAGATCAATGCGCAAGGTGATGACAGGAGCCGAATTGAAGCTTTGGAACGAGCTTCGCGCCCATCGGTTGATGGGCCTAGGCTTCCGGCGCCAGTTCCCGATCGCCGGATATATCGTAGACTTCGCTTGCCCGCAGAAGAAGCTCGTCGTCGAGGTCGACGGGTCTCAGCACGGAGAAGCCGATGCCGTCGCAGGCGATGAGGCACGGACTGCGAGGCTGGAGAAAGATGGCTGGACCGTTCTGCGGTTCTGGAACGAAGATGTCATTCGCGACATCGATAATGTTTGCCAGCATATCGTGATCGTGACCGGGCTTGGAAGTCCATCCGAATAGCGCGGTCAGGTCAGCGGGACAGCGCGCCCCTCTGGCCTGCCGGCCATCTCCCCCACAAGGGGGGAGATTAGCTCTTCCCCCCTGGCCCATCCCTCCCACCTTTATCCGCCAGCCCGTATCGGCTAAGGGCTTCGCCACAAAGCCACGCCCCGGACCATTTCCATGACCGCCAAGCCTCACCCCCTCTTCCTCGGCATCGACACGGGCGGCACCTACACCGACGCCGTGCTGTGGTCGGAGGGAGGCGGACCCAAGGGAAAAGTCCTGGCCAAGGCCAAGTCGCTGACCACGCGGCACGACCTCGCCGTCGGCATTTCCGGCGCGGTGGATGCGGTGCTTCAGGAATCCGCCACCGATCCGGCCGCCATCAAGCTGGTCTCGATGTCGACCACTCTGGCCACCAACGCGCTGGTCGAGGGCCAGGGCGGGCGCGTGGCGCTGGTCATGATCGGCTTTTCCGAGGCCGACCTTGCGCGCGACGGGTTGAAGACGGCGCTCGGCACCGACCCGGTGGTGTTCTGCCCCGGCGGCCATGACGTGCATGGCAATGCGGCGAAACTCGACCTGTCCGGCCTTGAGGCGGCGCTCCCCGAGCTTGGCGGCTCGGTGTCGGGCTTTGCCGTCTGCGCCTATTTTGCCACCCGCAACCCGGCGCATGAGCTCGCGGCCCGCGACCTGATACGCGACAAGACCGGCCTGCCGGTCACCGCCAGCCACGAGTTGTCGGCCAAGCTCGGCGGCCCGCGCCGGGCGCTGACCACCTTGCTCAACGCCCGACTGATCTCGATGATCGACCGGCTGGTCGCTGCGACCGAAGGTTTTCTTGGCCATCGCGGCATCGCAGCACCCCTGATGGTGGTGCGCGGCGACGGCGCGCTGGTCTCGGCGGCCTTTGCCCGCCAGCGGCCGATCGAGACGATCCTGTCCGGCCCGGCCGCCAGCCTTGTCGGCGCTCGCCACATGACGGGGCTGGACGACGCCATGGTCTCGGATATCGGCGGCACCACGACCGACGTCGCCGTGCTCGACGGCGGCCGTCCGCGGCTCGATCCGGAAGGCGCCACCGTCGGTGGCTTCCGCACCATGGTCGAGGCGGTCGCGATGCGCACCTTCGGCCTCGGCGGTGATTCCGAAGTCACGCTGGAAGACGGCGCGCTCGACCCGAAAATCCTGCTTGGCCCGCGCCGCCTGGTGCCGCTGGCGCTTTCCGGCATGGTGCATGGCGAGGCGGTGACGTCGGAGCTGGAGCGCCAGCTGCGCGCGCCGAACCCCGGCCGCATGGACGGGCGCTTCGCCATGCGCACCGGCGTGCCGGACCGGCTCGCCGCCGGCCTCACCGCGCCGGAAGCGAAGCTGTACGAGACGATCGGTTCCGTGCCGCTCGCGCTCGACAGGCTTTTGTCGTCGAATGCCCAGAACGCCACGCTGAACCGGCTGGTCGCACGGGGGCTCGTGCATATCTCGGGCTTCACGCCGTCCGATGCCGCCCATGTCGTGGGAAAACAGGCCAATTGGGACGCCGCCGCCGCCCGCCTCGGTGCCGAGCTCTTCGCCCGCCGCCGCGACGGCCGCGGCCAGACCATCGCCGCGACGCCGGAAGCCATCGCCGAGCGCGTGCTGGTGACGCTGACCCGCTGGTCGGCCGAATACATCCTTGAAACCGCCTTCGCCGAGGACGGGCTGGACGGCGCCGCCACCGTCGCGCACGCGCTGGTGCAGCGCGCGGTCGATGCCCATCCCGGCATCGCCCGCTTCACCGTCGCGCTCGACCGCCCGGTCATCGGCCTCGGCGCGTCGGCGCCTCTGCACTATGCCGGCTTGGCCGTGCTCGTCGGCAATGGCTGCATCGTGCCGGAAGACACCGACGTCGCCAACGCGCTCGGCGCCGTGGTCGGCCAGGTGCGCGTCTCGGCCGAAGCCCGCGTCAGCCAGCCCAAGGAAGGCCTATTCCGCCTCGCCTCGGGCCAGACGGTGCGCGACTTCACGGAGGAGGAGAAGGCGATCGCGGCGGCTGAGGCCGATGTGCGGGCATTGGCGGCCGAGCGCGCGAAGGACGCCGGCACCGACAGCGCCGAGATCGAACTCGCTACCGAGTTCAAGGTCTCGACCATCGAAGGCCAGCGGATGTTCATCGAGGCGCATGTGGTGGCCGTGGCGTCGGGACGGCCGCGGATTGCGGTGTAGGGAGAGCGTAATCTACCCCCTTGTGGGGGAGATGGCCGGCAGGCCAGAGGGGGGCGCTGTCCCGCCAGCGTCTCCGTTCTTCCGCCTCTCCGACAGCCAGTCTGGGTGACATTTGCACGGTATAGAAAGTGACAAGATTGGCGTTCCTTCGCGCCCCCCTCTGCCCTGCCGGGCATCTCCCCCACGAGGGGGGAGATTAGCAGCTTCGCCGCCCCGCCAAATCCTCCCTACATCCTAAGCCGAATTGACCCCGCAACCCCAAACATGCCAAAGGCCCCCGCTAACAAGGCCAAAGCCTACTATCTGGAGACGTGCAGATGACCGACCGCATCGAGATCGCCGGGTTGCGGATTGCCCGGGAGCTCCATGACTTCGTGGCCGAGGAGGCGGCAGTCGGCACCGGCATCGACCCGGAGAAATTCTGGACCGGCTTTTCAAAGATCGTCCACGACCTCGCGCCGAAGAACCGGGCGCTGCTGGCAAAACGCGACGCCATGCAGGAAAAGCTCGACGGCTGGTATCGCGCCAATGGCGCGCCGATCGACATGGAGGCCTACAAAGGCTTCCTGAAGGAGATCGGCTATCTGGTGCCGGAAGGCCCGGCCTTCAGCGTCTCGACCGTCAATGTCGATCCCGAGATCGCCGTCGTCGCCGGACCGCAGCTGGTCGTGCCGGTGATGAACGCGCGCTATGCGCTCAACGCCGCCAATGCCCGCTGGGGCTCGCTCTATGACGCGCTCTACGGCACCGACGCAATTCCCGAGACCGGCGGCGCCGAGAAGGGCAAGGGTTTCAACCCGGCGCGCGGCGCCAAGGTGATTGCCTGGGCCAGGGATTTCCTCGACCAGTCGGTGCCGCTGACCACAGGCAAATGGGCGGGCGTCAACGGGCTCTCGGTCGTCAATGGCGCGCTGAAGCTCGGCGAGGGCGCCGGCGCCACGACGCTCGCCGACCCGAAACAGTTCGCCGGCTATCGCGGCGATGCCGAGAATCCCGAAGCCGTGCTTCTGGTGAAGAACGGCCTGCATATCGAGATTGCAATCGACCGCGCCAACCAGATCGGCAGGACCGATCCCGCGGGCATCGCCGACGTCATCCTGGAATCGGCCTTGACCACCATCCAGGACTGCGAGGATTCCGTCGCCGCCGTGGATGCGCAGGACAAGGTCGTCGTCTACCGCAACTGGCTCGGCCTGATGAAGGGCGACCTTGCCGAAGAGATCAGCAAGGGCGGCAAGACGTTTACCCGCAAGCTCAACCCCGACCGCCGCTACACGGCGCCGAATGGCGGCCAGCTCTTGCTGCCGGGGCGCTCGCTGATGCTGGTGCGCAATGTCGGCCACCTGATGACCAATCCGGCGATCGCGGACCACGAGGGCCACGAAGTGCCGGAAGGCATCGTGGACGCCGCGATCACCGCGCTGATCGCCTTGCACGATGTCGGCGACAACGGCCGTCGCGCCAATTCCCGCGCCGGCTCGATGTATATGGTGAAGCCGAAAATGCACGGGCCCGACGAGGTCGCCTTCGCCGTCGAGATCTTCGACCGGGTCGAGGCGCTGCTCGGCATGGCCAGGAACACCATCAAGATGGGCATTATGGACGAGGAGCGGCGCACCACGATCAACCTCAAGGAAGCGATCCGCGCCGCGAAGGAGCGCGTCGTGTTCATCAACACCGGCTTCCTCGACCGCACCGGCGACGAGATCCACACCTCGATGGAAGCCGGCCCGATGATCCGCAAGGGCGACATGAAGCAGGCCGCCTGGATTTCCGCCTATGAGGCGTGGAATGTCGACACGGGCCTGGAATGCGGCCTCGCCGGCCACGCCCAGATCGGCAAGGGCATGTGGGCGATGCCGGATCTGATGGCGGCGATGCTGGTCGAGAAGATCGCGCATCCCAAGGCCGGCGCCAACACCGCCTGGGTGCCGTCGCCGACGGCCGCGACCCTGCATGCCACGCACTATCACAAGGTCGACGTGCACGCCGTGCAGGCGGCGCTGAAGAGCCGGCCGAAGGCCAGGCTCGACGACATCCTGTCGGTGCCGGTCGCGGTGCGGCCGAACTGGACGCCGGACGAGATACAGCGCGAGCTCGACAACAACGCGCAAGGCATTCTGGGCTATGTCGTGCGCTGGATCGACCAGGGTGTCGGCTGTTCGAAAGTGCCGGACATCAACGATGTCGGCCTGATGGAGGACCGCGCCACGCTGCGCATCTCCTCGCAGCACATCGC
Source organism: Mesorhizobium sp. B3-1-7 (assembly GCF_006439385.1). NCBI lineage: Bacteria > Pseudomonadati > Pseudomonadota > Alphaproteobacteria > Hyphomicrobiales > Phyllobacteriaceae > Mesorhizobium > Mesorhizobium sp. B3-1-7. Next base: position 176,476 of record NZ_VFTL01000007.1, on the reverse strand, counting down.
CAACTGGCTGCGCCACAAGGTCTGCTCGGAAATCCAGGTCCGCGATTCGCTGCAGCGCATGGCGGCGATCGTCGACCGCCAGAATGTCGGTGACCCGCTCTACCGGCCGATGGCGCCGGATTTCGACAATTCCATCGCCTTCCAGGCCGCCTGCGACCTGGTGTTCAAAGGGGCGAGCCAGCCCAACGGCTACACCGAGCCGGTGCTGCATAAGCGGCGGCTGGAGCTGAAGGCGCGCGACAGGCAGGATTCTGCTTGACTCTGCTGGCTTACCGCCGGCTGGTCGGCGGCTGCGGCCCTCACCCGCCTTTGATCGTGCGCGACAGGAAGACGTCCGTGTGCCTGACATGCGCGGGCGTGTCGCGAAACGGCGCGCAGGGCCTGAAGCCGAACGTCTCGTACACGGCAATCGCGCTTTCCATATAGAAAGTGGTGTGGATCAGCACCATGCGGGCCGGGCTCTTGTCGATCTCCGCCAGGACCGCGCCCATCAGCGCGCGACCTATGCCTTGTCCCCGGAAGGATGCATCGACGAAGAACTTGTGAAGTTCCGCCGTGCCATCGCCGAACGGACCGAAAGCGAGGCAGCCCGCCGGCACGTTGCCCGATCGCGCAATGAAGGCCATGGCATCCGGCACACCGAATTGCATTGCCAGTTTATGGCCGCTGGTGCCGGGCTGGAAGAGCGTCCTTATATCCTCCTCCGAGACACCATGGGGCGCGGACGCGTCGACATCCCACTGCGCTAGCCTGCCGCAGAGCATGGCCATGGTCTCGAAGTCTTCGGCGCTGCGCGCCGGCAGAACTGAAATCATCCTTCGCCCCCGCGCGGATCCGTTCCACCATACCACGCAGGTTTCCGGGATGCGAACGCATCGTCGAGATCTCAACGAGGCGGCAACCTCGCAAGTCGCTTGACGAATGTTTGGCTACCTACTAGTAGGTAGGTATCGACTTTCGAAGAAAGGTATCCGTCATGTCTGCACATATGAGCGGCCAGAACCGCGCCCCGTCCTCAAACGGCTGGCTCAAAAGCTACTACTATCTGCGGTTTGCCGTGTCGGCGGCCTGGGTCTTGGCGGTGGTCACCGTCGCGAAGGCAGTTCCGACGCTCGCCGCGGTCATGCTGGTTGCCTATCCCCTATGGGACGCGCTCGCGAACTATGTCGACGCGCAGCGCAGCGGCGGCTTGAGCCGCAACAGGTCGCAGTTGCTCAATTTCGCCGTCAGCATCCTCACCGCGATCGCGGTTGCTATCGTGCTTGGCCGCGGCATGAACGCGGTGCTCGCGGTCTACGGCGTCTGGGCCGTTGTCTCAGGCGCATTTCAACTCCTGACGGCGGTTCGTCGCTGGGAGACCAGCGGCGCGCAGTGGGCGATGATCCTGAGCGGCGCCCAGTCGGCGCTGGCCGGCCTCTTCTTCGTCAAGATGGCGGGCGGCGCGGAGGCCATCGGCATCGCCAATGTCGCGCCCTACGCCGCCTTCGGCGCCTTCTACTTCCTGGTGTCCGCCGTGTGGCTTTCCGTCAGCGATATGCTTCGCAAGTCGCGGCAGGTCGCGAGTTGAGCTTTCTTCCGTCGAACGTTAGGCATGTCTATGGATAAGCCCTCGAACACAGCCGATGACATCCTGGCCGCCGCGCGGAGCTTCATCGTCGCCGGCGGCTATAACGGGTTCAGCTACGCCGATATCGCCGAGGTCGTCGGTATCCGCAAAGCCAGCATCCATCATCATTTCCCCAGCAAGGTCGACCTCGTGCAGACCCTGGTCAGGCGCTACCTCGAGGATGCCGTGACGGGCATGACGGAGCTTGAGCGCAATGTGCCTGCGCCGCCGGAATTGCTGCGAACCTATGCCGGCTTCTGGGCGCAGTGCATCGAGGACGCGAGCAGGCCGATCTGCGTCTGCGCCTTGCTCGCCAGCGAGCTTCCCGCCCTTCCGCCGGAGGTTGCCGTGGAGGTCCGGGCGTATTTTCAGTTTCTCTCGGGGTGGCTGACCGGCGTCATCGAGCGCGGTGCCGCGCAGGGAGCATTGACGATCTCCGCCGCCCCGCGCGCGGAAGCGGAGGCCTTCATGGCGACCGTGCACGGGGCGATGATTTCCGCGCGGGCCTACGGCGATGTCCTGACCTTCGGCATGATCCTGGCACCGACGCTGCAGAAGCTGATCCCGGCGACCGATTGAGGAGGAGATCGGCCGGCATCCGCGCCCCTTTCCGGCGATAAGTTCACGCATGAAGCCGAGCGTCCCGTTGGCGTCCTTACCGGCATCAATTGCCGCTTCAGCACTTTGTCCGCCGATCAGAAAGTGTTCCGCCTTGGACGTTCGGCAATCCCCATTTCCCGCATTGAGTGACTGTTTTGCTACAGGTTTATTAGACAATTAAGATTAAGCTCTTTGCAGTGGCGGCGATAACGAGCGACGCTTGGGAGACAATCGATGCGTTCTATCCTTGGGACTTTCCTGGTTCTGGGCGTGGCCATGACTGGGGCCAATGCCGCTGACATCGTCCAACCCGTGGCCTCCATGGAAGTTCCCTATTCCTGGACCGGCCTTTATGTTGGTGCGAATGCGGGTGGGGCCTTCGGAAAGGTCGATGGCGATTTCATCGGCATTCCTGGGTCGGCAGACATCGGCAATTTCACCGGCGGCGCTTTGGTTGGCGCCAATTATCAGTACGGTCAGTGGGTTCTCGGTATCGAAGGCGATATCAACTACCTGGGTTTCAAGAAAGAATTCTCGCCGGGGGTTGGCGGCGGCGGCCTTGGCGCAGAAGCGAGCGTCGATGCCTTCGGAACGATCCGGGGCCGCGTCGGCTACGCCTTTGATCGCTGGCTTCCTTATGTCACGGCCGGCGTTGCGATGGGTGATGTGAAGATCGATGAGCACGTCTTCGGTGTAGCCAGGACCAAATTCCAGACAGGATATGCAGTCGGCGGCGGTGTTGAATACGCTTTCAGCAACAATTGGACCGCCCGTGCGGAATATCTCTATGTCGACCTCGGCAAGAAAGACTTCGGGTTTGACCCGATCGATCCGTATAACGTGAAGACGAACTTCAGTGTCGTTCGCGCTGCCTTAGCCTACAAATTCTGATTCCGGGCATCGCAATTTGCTCATGATGATGCCGGCGCGGCTGCACGCCAAATCGCGCCGCCGTCAGGAATTGCCTTGAACAAAAAATGACAGAGCTCTCCCCCGTTCCGGCGGCATCAGGTCGCTTCATCAAGCCGCCTGCGCCATCCGCTCCGCGCTCATCCGGTAGGAAATCGCTTCGGCCAGATGGATGCGGCCGACGGTTTCGCTGGCGTCGAGATCGGCCAGCGTGCGGGCGACCTTCAGCACGCGATGATAGGCGCGCGCCGAAAAGCCGAGCTTTTCGCTGGCGTCCTTGAGCAGCGTCAGGCCGGCGGTATCGGGCTTGGCGATCTCCTCGATGATCGAAGGCGGGCAATGCGCGTTGGTGGTGGCGCCGGCGCCGAGCTTCTCCAGCCGTTCGCGCTGCATGGCGCGGGCGCGTGCCACGCGCTGCGCCACCGCGGCACTTGTCTCGGCCTTGTCCGGCCGGATCAGGTCGCTCGCCGAGACCGCCGGCACCTCGATCCGAAGGTCGATGCGATCGAGCAGCGGGCCGGAAATGCGCGCCTGGTATTCGGTGCGGCAGCGGTCGCCGCGCAAGCAGCGATAGCCGGGCTCGCCCGACATGCCGCAACGACATGGGTTCATCGCCGCCACCAGCTGGATGCGGGCCGGATAGGTGACGCGGTGGTTGGCCCGCGCGATCATGCAGTCGCCTGTCTCCAGCGGCTGGCGCAGCGCATCGAGCGCTTGCGGCGTGAATTCCGGCAACTCGTCGAGGAACAGAACGCCGTGATGGGCGAGCGAGACCTCGCCCGGCCGCGCGCGCAGCCCGCCGCCCACCATCGCCGCCATCGAGGCGGAGTGATGCGGGGCTCGGAACGGCCGCCGGTCCGTCAGCTTGCCTTCGCCGAGCTCGCCGGCAACGGACGCGATCATCGACACTTCGAGCAGTTCCTTCGGCGCCAGCGGCGGCAGGATCGAAGGCAGGCGCTGCGCCAGCATCGACTTGCCCGAGCCAGGCGGTCCGACCATCAAGAGGTTGTGTCCGCCGGCGGCAGCCACCTCGAGCGCCCGCTTGGCACTCTCCTGGCCCTTGATGTCGGCGAGGTCCGGCAGGTCGCGCGCGGCGAGCTTTATGCCGGCCTCGGGCCGCGACAGCACCTGCGTGCCACGAAAATGGTTGGCGACAGCGATCAGGCTGCGCGGCGCCAGTATGTCGAAATCCTTGCCGGCCCAGGCCGCCTCCGGGCCGCAGGCGAAGGGGCAGATCAGGCCCTTGCCTTCGGCGTTGGCGCCGATCGCCGCCGGCAGCGCGCCCGCCACGCCGGCAATCGTGCCGTCGAGCGACAATTCGCCAAGCACCACATAGCCGGCAAGCATGTCGCCCGGGATGGCGCCGAGCGCCGCCATCAGGCCAAGCGCGATCGGCAGGTCGTAATGGCTGCCTTCCTTGGGAAGATCGGCCGGCGCGAGGTTCACCGTCACCTTCTTCGAAGGCATCGACAGGCCCGATGCGTGCAGCGCCGCTTGTACGCGCTCGCGGCTTTCGGCCACCGCCTTGTCCGGCAGGCCGACGATCTGCATGCCGACCTTGCCCGGCCCGACCATCACCTGGACATCGACCGGCACGGCCTCGATGCCCTGGAAAGCCACCGTGCGAACCCGCGCCACCATGTTTCCCGCCCCCGGATTCAGGCTCCTGCACGGCGCTGCGATCAGCCCGCCCAAGACCTCACGCCAGACAACCACAGATTTGTCGCTGAGGCAAGAACATTACAAGAACATCGATTCGGCCGCGGCAACGGTGCGTGGCCGAACCGGTATATTGTCGCCTCCCCAGCCTACCGGTCCAGCCACACCTTCTCGAAATGCTGCTCGAGATTGGGATGCGCCGGATTGTCCTTCACCGCCGCCACCGAATGGGTGAACAGCGAGCGCCAGTAAGGCTGGATGAGGATGCCGGAATCCTGGAGGATCTGTTCGACATCCTTCATGATCTCCTTGCGCCTTTCGACGTCCGGCACGGCAAGCGCCTCGTCGAGCTTCTCGTCGAACGCGGGATTCGCGTAGCCGGATTCGTTCCACGCCTCGCCGCTGCGATAGGCGAGCGCGAGGTTCTGGACGCCCAGCGGCCGCATGCCCCACGACGTCATCGAGAAGGGATATTTGGTCCAGTTGTTCCAGAAGGTCGAGCCCGGCAGCACGGTGCGCTTCACCTTGAAGCCAGCCTCGCGCAGCTGCGCGGCGATGGCGTCTCCGGTGCTGCGGTGCCAGTCCTCGTCGCCGGTGATCAGCTCGTGCTCGAAATCGAGCTGCCCGGCCTCCGCCATCAGCTTTTTGGCGCCTTCGAGGTCGCGCGCCTTCTTCGGCAGCGCGTAATATTCCGGATGCAGCGGGCTGACATGGTGGTTCTCGGCGACCGTGCCCTTGCCGCCATAGCCGAGCGTCAGCACGGCCTGATTGTCGGTCGCCATTTGCAGGGCGCGGCGCACGCGTATGTCGTCATAGGGCTTGTTGGTCACATTGGTGCGGGCAAGGATCGTCGCCGCCGTCACCACTTCCGACTTCACCAGCCCCAGGCCGTCCATGATCGCGACATAGTCGGCGGTGGTCTCGAAATTGGTGTCGATCTCGCCGGCTTCGAAGGCGCTCACCCAGGCGGCCGGATCGGTGCCGTAGTCGATGAACTCGATGCCGTTGAGATAGGCCTCGCCGCCCCACCACTTGCCGTTCTGGCGCCGCTTGACGACGGCCTTGGTGCCGACGTCGTAGGAGACCAGCTCGAACGCGCCGGTGCCGACCGGATGCGCGATGAGGTTGGCGCCGGCCTTCTCATAGCCGCGATGCACGATCAGCGCCGAATACTCCGTCATCGACGGGATGATCGAGATGTCGGACGAGGACAGTTTCAGCACCACCGTGTGGTCGTCGGTGCTGATGATGGCGCCGTCGCGCGCCTTGCCGGTCTTGGCGTCGATCAGCGCGGTCATGCGGCCGGCCATGGAATTGCCTTCGGCCGCCTTGTCGCACCAGCGCTCGAGGTTGAAGACCACGTCCTCGGCGGTGAAGTCGTCGCCATTGTTCCAGGTCACGCCGCGCCGCAGATTGAGCGTGTATTCGGTGGCGTCGTCATTGACCTTCCAGCTTTCGAGCAGCGAAGGCTTGAACGTGTAGTCGGTGTCGTAGCGCACCAGCGTGTCGAGGAACTGGCGCGCGATATTGGCCATTTCCGGCCAGTCATAGGCGCGCGGGTCCTTCTGCTCCTTGACGAAGGTGGAAACGCGCAGCACGCCGCCCTTCTTCGGCTCGGCGGCTCGCGCCGGCGTCGGCGCGGCGAGCCCGATCAGGCCATAGGCGGCCACCGCCGATGCGCCGAAAATGCTTGCCATCGCCAGGAACTCGCGCCGGTGAAGGCATCCGCCCCGGACCTCCGCCGCCAGGCCCTCGACCAGCGCATGATGGCGGTCGAATTCGCAATGCTCGCTATCCTGCCCCATTTATCTCCCAGCTCCGAAAAGATCGACGAACCAGTCCCAGAAGCCGTCGACGTCGATATCGACGGCCACCCGCGCGTTTGGCGGCCTCTTTGATACATTGTTGAAATCGGCGATGGTCATGCCGCGGGTGACCTCGCCGCCGGTTTCCAGATGCACGTAATAGCTTTCGAACCTGAACAGCGACGGTTTTACGATCGCGGCGAGCGCAATCACGTCATGCAGGTTCGGGTCGTCGGCGCCGAATTCGTCCTTGCGCCGCATCATGAAGTCCAGCACGCGCGCCACCACATCCGCTTGCGGACCTGATGCAGCCCTTATCCGGTCGAACACATGGCGCGGCAGCTCCGGCTTCAGCGTGACGTCGAGGCCGACCATCGTCAGCGCGCAGCCGGATTCGAAGACGATGCGTGCGGCTTCGGGATCGCAATAGAGATTGAACTCCGAGGCCAGGGTCATGTTGCCGCCGCGGATGGCGCCGCCCATGATGGTGATGCGTTTGATCAGCGACGGCAGCTCAGGGTGTTCGATCAGCGCGGTGGCGATGTTGGTCAGCGGCCCGACGGCGAGGATCTCGAGCCTGCCCGGGTGCTGCTTCGCCGCCTCGTGGATCAATTCCGTTACGCCGCCCCCGGTAAAGCCGCGCCGCGCGGCGGGCAGCACCACGTCGCCCAGTCCGGTCGTGCCGTGGCTGACGGCGGTGCACAATGGCCTGGCGAGCGGGCGAGAAGCGCCGACATGCACGGGCGCGTCGCAGCCGAGAAAATCGATCAGATCCAGCGTGTTCCTGGCCGTCTTCTCGATCTCGACATTGCCGCAGACGGCGCCGATCCCGACCAGCTCGATCCTGTCCGCGCAGAGCGTCGCCGCCGCGATGCAGACGGCATCGTCGGTGCCGGTGTCGACATCCATCACCAGCGGGATTCTGGAAGGCATGGTCACGTCGCGGTCTCTTGCGTTGCCGGGCTTGCACTGTGGGACAGCGGAACGGGCATTGGAAAGTCTCATATATCGAGGGAGTTAAACGTTTACCTACGGCAATGCCAGCCAGCTGTCAACACGATCGACCGGCCGGAGCCCCTGCTCGCCACCTGTGCCGGTCGACTTTGCCGACGTAAGAGGCTACGGGATCAGGACGACGGTGCTTGGCAAGCAATGCGAGGACATGTGGCGGCGACCATCAAGGATATTGCGAGAGGTGCCGGCGTATCCATCGCCACCGTCTCCAAGGTCCTCAACCGCAAGGACGCCTTCATCAGCGAGGAAACGCGCAGCCGCATCTGGTCGCTGGCGCGGGAGCTCAACTACACGCCCAACTCCATCGCCCGCTCGCTGGTCACCCGTCGCTCGCAGGTCCTCGGCATCATCGTTCCGGATATTCTCAACCCCTATTTCACCGAGCTGGTTCGCGCCTGCGACGACGCTGCCCGGCAGCGCGGCTATACAACGATCCTGTGCAACTCGGATGGCATTCCGGATAAGGAGGAGGCGCATCTCGCCTTCCTCGCCGGCCATGGCGTGGACGGCATCGTGCTGGCGGCGAGCGGCGTGATCCCGAATGCCGGCCTGCTGCGGGGCCTGAACATCCCGTTCGTGTCGATGGACCGCGAGGTCCCGGAGCTCGATTGCCTGGCGGCGACCGTCGATACCGACTATCGCAACGGCGCCTTCCAGTCGGCCGGCTACCTGATCGCTAAGGGCCACACCCGCATCGCCTTCCTGAGCGGTTCGGCGGAAAGCTCGAACACCAGGATCAGGCTCGCCGGCTTCGAGGAAGCGCACCGCCAGGCTGGCATCGCCGTCGATCGAAACCTCGTCCGCTGCGGCGAGTTCCAGCACAGTTTCGGGCGCCAGGCGACGCGGGAGCTGCTTGAAAGCACGCGGTTTTCGGCCATCTGCTGCATGAGCGACATGCTGGCCATCGGCGCCACGGTTGCGCTCCGCGAAAAGGGGCTTGTTGTCCCCGACGACTGCGCCGTCATGGGCTTCGACAACATCTATCTGGCGCCGCTGCTGGAACGCCCGCTGTCGACGATCGACCGCCGCATCTTCGAAGCAGGCACCATCGCCATCGACGCGCTGGTCGACTTCCTCGATGGCCCCGACCGCCGCCGCGCGGCGATCGTGATGGAGCCGAGCGTGGTCGTGCGCAAGACGGCGTAATTGGCGCAGTGGGACGACGCCCGGACAGCTACCTGGCCGGCCGCCCCCCTCGCTTCGCATCGCAATGGGTCGCCACCAGGCCGAGGACGATCGGCAGGTCGTAATGGCTGCGTTCCTTGGTGCAAAAGCGGAACATGGTTAAGACAAAATGAAAACGGCTATCGCCGCGTGCTCTCGACCCGTTGAAAAGGTGAGCAGTCCCTCCGGCAATCCGAGGCTAAGGCATCGACCGTACCTGAAAGCGATCGATCGATTGCGATGTGGGGTGGAAGCCACTCCATGACAGGAAATCGGAAAGGCCAAGGCATGGCGATCCGGCGCAAAGAGCCGCTTTCCAGAAAAATCTCATTTACAAGGTCTATGAACCGCCCGCGGTCTCGTTCAACTCGTTTCAAAGTTTGCGAACGAATATAAGCCCGGGGGATTCGTCGCTCCTTCAGCGCTAAGACAGCCTCCGCGATGGATCGAGGATCGGGTGGAACTGTAAGCGAATAATCGTCATCCAGATAAAGGTCTCGGCCACCATGGTTCGGGGTCGTGACAACAGGTAGCCCCGCGAGAAGATATTCTGTGCTGGCGAACATTGGTCCCTCCATTTCAGAGAGACAAATTCCCACGGCTGCACGATTTAGATGCATGTTCACGTGAGCCGGCGCCAATCGGACAGGCTTGCCGGTGCTGTCAAACTCATTGATAAACACGTGACCCGGCGCGAACTCCTTGTGCCGATTTATTCGCGCCCTTTCCGACTCCGTCGTAGATGACCCGACTAAATCACGATAAAAGACAAATGCGCAACGCTCGATGCCAAGAGACAAGTCGTGGCGTTTCCACGAAGCCAGTTGCGCATTGTAGATTGCATCAAATTCCACAGGGACGTTCTTGAGGGGCCTGAATATGTATTCGGAGGTTGTTGAAGTCTTGTTGTGCAGGACAGCCGCCTCACCGGACTGGTTCAAGAGGTCAGCCTCGGCTTGTGTGTTGCATAGGAAGATCAGCGAGTGACGGGGGTTCCTAAGTCTATGCAGAACGGCATAGGTCCGGATCGTTTTGACGCTGGAATTGTTTTCGATGGACCAGGTTGGCGAGATGAGAAACCAGGCACGGTGGCTGCGTGGAAGGAGAGGCATGTGACTTGCCAATCCGAGGGGCGTGCCGGACATTCCCGAATAGGATATGAACGGATCGTCCGACAGCAAACTTGCCTGAAGAGCAGGTTGCGACTTCGCGGAAGGGTACCCTTTCCGGAGATAGCGGCGATGACGCAGCATTGCTCCGACAATCTCGAATACGGTAGGAGGGCGATACCCGTGCTGTAGAGTCAACATGCGGCAATTACGCGGCCGACTTCAGCCGCTTCTCCTCCACGCAATCCCAGAACAGGGCAGCTATATCGGCGCCGCCGAAACGCTGCACCTCGCGCACGCCGGTCGGCGAGGTCACGTTGATCTCGGTCATGTAGTCGCCGATCACGTCGATGCCGACCAGGATGAAGCCGCGTTCCCTGAGCGCCGGCCCGATGCGGGCGCAGATCTCGCGCTCGCGTTCCGTCAGCTCGGTTTTTTCGGCGCGGCCGCCGACATGCATGTTGGAGCGGGAATCGTGATCGGCCGGCACGCGGTTGATCGCGCCCACCGGCTCGCCGTCGATCAGGATGATGCGCTTGTCGCCCTTGAGTTCCGAGAACTCGGTGACGAAGATCTTTTTCCGGGCGACCGTGCGAATCCGCGCCACCATCTTTTCTCAAGCCCCCGGATACCGGCTCGCTCGCGGCCCTGCGTCAGGTTGCGAGCGAGATCAAGCCAGACAACCACAGATTTTTGCTTTGGGCAAGAACATTACGGGAACATATCGACGCTGAGGTTATGCCAGCCACGCACGATCCTAACGGTGTCCAAGCTGGGGCGGGAGGCACGCGAAAGTCGCGGCATCAACGGCCTCGCCAAAGAAAAACCCTTGTCCGAAGCGGCAATTCATATCCCGTAGACGTGCGCAGTCATCGCCCGTTTGTATCCCCTCCGCTACGACACGAAATCCGAGTTCGTTAGAGATCCTGATGATCGATTCGACGATGATCTGCTTGGAGCGGCTCTCTCCAAGCCCCGTGATAAAGGTGCGATCGATTTTGATCTCCGTAATTGGAAGCTCTTCCAGGTAGCGCAGGTTCGCGTAGCCCGTCCCGAAGTCATCGATCGAGAGCCCGACCCCAAGTTGACGAAGGTCTCTCATTATCGACAGCATTTCAGCGGAGCTTTCGACCATCAAGCCCTCGGTAAGCTCAAGCGTGATCCAGGCGGGATTGACCTCGCGTTCCGACAGAACCTCGGAAACGAATTGCGGCATATCGCGAAGCTTGAATTCGATCGCCGAGACGTTCATCGAGAACTTGAGCGCAGTCGACCGGCCGTCGTTTGTCCGCTGCGCATAGTCCACGACTGCCCGCAAACCGCGGAACCCGATGTCAAGTATGAGGCCCGTGTCTTCGGCGTGCTCGATGAATCTACCGGGCTGCTGAGTTCCGAACAGGCCGTGATGCCATCGCAACAAAGCCTCACCGCCGACCAGAGTTCCCGTGTCCAGCTCGACCTGCGGCTGATAATAAAAACCGAATTCGTCATTGGCCAATGCCTGCTGCATTTCGCGGGTCAGGCGCAGCCGATTGCGGGCCTGCCGCTCATCCTCGGGTTTGAATTCGCGAACCTCCAGGAAAGCCGATGATTTTGATCTGCGCAAGGCAACGCCGGCTTGGCGGGCCAGAGTCATCGCATCGGCCTTCGGGTGTCCGACGACATAACCCATGGCGAACCGCATGTTGATGGTGGCGCCGGCAACGACGAAGCTTTGCGAAAGGACCGACCGGATCGTCGCATTGGTGATCTCAGCACTTTGGCCGGGCGTCAGCGGATGCGCGACGCCAAATTCGTCTGAGCCGGTCCGCGAGACGACGGCGATGCTCGCTCGGGCGAGCCGCTGCGCAATCTGTTTCAGGACCTGATCGCCGACGTCGTAGCCGTAGCCTTCGTTGATGTCATGGAACCCTGCCATGTCGATCTTGGCGATCAGGATCTGTTCCTGCCGGCCAACCAGGAGATTTCCAATTTCCTCGATAAAGGCATACCGATTGAGGGCCCCGGTCAGAAGGTCTGAGCGCGCACTATGCTCGATCTGCTCAGCGGCGTTCTTCCCTGCGGTCACATTGCGGATCAATCCGATGTAGTGCGTTGCCTCCTGCCCATCCGCACTGACCGGCACGAGCCGAAGATCATTCCAGAACAGACTGCCGTCTTTGCGATAGTTCCTCAAAGTGACGGATATGCTCGTCCGCCTCGCAATTGCCTCGCTAACCGCATGTATTTCAGGCTGGAGCCGGTCGCTACCTTGCAGAAAGCGGCAGTTTTTCCCGACAAGCTCGTTGCTGACGTAGCCTGTAATCTCCTGGAAGGCCCGGTTGACGTACACCAGCGCGCAATCCTTGTCGCGGAGATCACTGATGGCCACGCCGTCTCGTGAGAGATCAGGCAGCCTATTCGTGATTGTTTCCGGTAAGTGGTCGCGAAGCCAGTCCGAGCGTTCATTCCCTGTCGAGGTAACCAGCGCGCCGAAACCGGCCTTGAATTTTGGTGGCATGGCTCGCCTGCAAGACATGTGGGTTCAGCCAGAAAGTATCAGCCGCCGTCACACTTTCTACTGGGAGGAATAACAGGGCAGATGTTCACGTCCAGAGTAGCGGCGCCAGCCTGGTGCGCCACGTGGTGAGGCGAGAGCGCGAAAAATGAGTACTCCGCTTGCAGACTGGCGGAACTTCCGAAGTCCGTCCTTGCTGTGTTCGTTCGCGCTAATCGCTCAGGACGATGCGAAGCAAGTCGACGGTGCTCCTCGCCCCGGTCTTCTTGATTAGGTTCTCGCGGTGAAACTCGACGGTTCGGGGGGCGATGTTCAAGATGCGGGCGATCTCCTTGCTTGAGTGCCCTTTGACGATCTGGGCCAGCACCGTGCGCTCTCTTGACGTCAGCGCATCATGTCCCGGAAATGAATTCGGCAGAATGTCCGGCGCGCCGTTGGGCTTCTTCCCGCCCTGCTGTTTTGGTTGCCTGAGCTCAGGGGACTCAAGAAACTCCCAATCATTGTTTTGCCTGATAATCGTGCCCTGATGGGCGCGCGCCACCTCGAGAAGGTCCACGATCCCGCTTTTCGCCATGGAATAAGTGCACAAGACGAGCATTTTCTGGCCCGCGACGGACCGGTCCAGGTCGCGCTCATATTCGCAGAACTTCTCCCAATGGTCGGTGCCGAGCCAGAATGCGTTCCCGCTGATCCGTATTCCGTCATAGCCTTTCGTCAGTGCGTTCCCAAGCTTTTCGTTCCAGCTTCGGATAATCCGTTTCAGGTCAAATTCACCGCCGGGCAGGTACCACTCGGCAGCACACACCATTTCGATCTGGCCGGCAGATAGGCGCGCGTCGATATCGGGAATGGAACCTCGCAGCGCGATTCTGGCTTCTTCCTCTGTGATCGGCTCGGAGATCGCCCATAGGCAAAACTCGTTGTTCTCCAACCCGGCCTGAAAGTATGCGACGTTGGCATCTAGCAAATCTTGTGCGGCTTCGTAGAAAACGCACATATGCATGCCCCAAGAAATCTCGCCGAAAACGCCTATCCCTGACTTGCGCTGTGGGCCGGTCCCATCGCCGTCATGCCATTCTGAGGAGTGCCTGGAGGTCATCGGAAAATCACCTGCAGCGCAGGCGTTGCATCTCCTTAATCGCAACATAGGGTCGCATATGGACCGGAAAGCGACGAGGCGCTCGCCGCGACATGAAAACTCAAGATGGGCGTCCCTTGCCTATCACTCAAATAGATTATACTGATGTCATTAAGCGATTTGATAGCTTAATTAAAGGACGTTTCCTTGGAAATTCGACAGCTGCAGCATTTCGTAGCCGTGGCGGAGGAAAAGCACTTCACCCGTGCCGCGCAGCGCGTGAACATCGTGCAGTCGGCGCTTTCAAATTCGATCCGGTTGCTCGAGGAAGAACTCGACGCCAAATTGTTTATCCGGAGCACGCGTCAAGTAAGGCTGACTGACGCTGGACGAATCTTGCTCGACAAGGCGAGGAGTGCGCTGGATTCCATCCGGGATGCGCGCGAGTCGGTTGCAGCTGTCCGCAATCTGGAACGAGGAACATTGAGCATCGGTACGGTCCAAAGTCTGCCGGCGTTTCTTGATCTGCCCTCGCTCATCGAAAAATTCCACGCCTTGCATCCCGGCGTTGAGGTCAAACTCCGCCAAGGCAGCTCTTCGGAACTCATCGAAAGAATGAGAAACGGTCGTCTCGATCTGGCGTTTTTCCCCCTCAGCGAGTCACCAGCCGATATCAAGACCGATATGATTGCCTGCGAGCCTCTCGTCCTGGCATGTGCTCCAGGGCATCCCCTCGCGGGGGCGCAAGGCGTCTCTTTTGCCGCTCTGAAAGATGAGCCCTTTGTCGATTTCGAACCGACCTGGGGGACGCGATGGCTGGTTGACCAAGGATTTCTCGGCGCCGGCATTGGCCGACACATTGCCTTCGAGGTCAGCGATCTCGAAACTCTCTTCGAGTTGGTGAGGCGAGGCATGGGCGTGGCTCTTTTGCCCGAAGCAATCGCGGAAGCTCGTCTCCCCTCGCTCGGAATTGCTCAACTCGCCGGGCCGGAGATTTGCTGGGAACTCGTGGTGGCCTACCAGACAGTAGAAGGCGACGATGAGGGACCGCCAGATCATGCTGCGCGAGCCTTTTTGAATCTATTGGATATGCCATAGGGTCAGTCGAATGCCACTGCCCGAACTGACCCATAGCGCAGGCCGAAGCTACCCCCGCTTCTCCTCCACGCAATCCCAGAACAGGGCAGCTATATCGGCGCCGCCGAAACGCTGCACCTCGCGCACGCCGGTCGGCGAGGTCACGTTGATCTCGGTCATGTAGTCGCCGATCACGTCGATGCCGACCAGGATGAAGCCGCGTTCCCTGAGCGCCGGTCCGATGCGGGCGCAGATCTCGCGCTCGCGTTCCGTCAGCTCGGTTTTTTCGGCGCGGCCGCCGACATGCATGTTGGAGCGGGAATCGTGATCGGCCGGCACGCGGTTGATGGCGCCCACCGGCTCGCCGTCGATCAGGATGATGCGCTTGTCGCCCTTGCGCACGTCCTTGAGATAGCGCTGCACGATATAGGGCTCGCGGAACAGCTGGCCGAACATCTCGAGCAGCGAGGCGAGATTGCGGTCGGCTTCTAGCAGATGGAAGATGCCGGCGCCGCCATTGCCGTAGAGCGGCTTGACGATGATGTCGCCGAATTGCTTGCGGAAGGCGGCCACCTCCTGAGGGTCCTTGGTGATCAGCGTCTCCGGCATCAGGTCCGGGAATTCGGTGACGAAGATCTTTTCCGGGCTGTTGCGCACCCAGGCCGGGTCGTTGATCACCAGCGTCTTCGGATGGATGCGCTCCAGTATATGCGTGGTGGTGATGTAGTTCATGTCGAAGGGCGGATCCTGCCTCAGCAGCACCACGTCCATCTCGGAGAGGTCGGTGCGCACCTTCTCGCCGAGCGCGTAGTGGTTGCCCTTCTCGTCGCGCACCTGCATCTCCTCGATGCGCGCGAACACCTTGCCGCCCAGCATCGACAGCCGGTCCGGCGTGTAGTGAAAAAGCTTGTGGCCGCGCCGCTGCGCCTCCAGCGACAGCGCGAAGCTGGTGTCGCCGGCGATCGACACGGTGGAGACATGGTCCATCTGGACGGCGATCTTCAGCGGCATTTGCGGTCTCCGGGGAACTCAGACGCCCGATATAAGGAAATCGGCGGCGCCTGCCAATCGTGCTCGCTTGGTGCAGAAGCTCAGAGACCCGTTTCGAAATTCGCTCTGGCGAGTCATATGGTGGTTGTTTCGAGAACCGGAGCGGAGCGGACGTTTGGGTCCGTGAGCACCGGAAGCGCAGAAACCGCCATCAGATGGCCGCCAGAGTAGAATTTCCAAACGGTCTCAGCGGTCGAAGACCAGCCTGGAATAGCCCAGGAAGGACAGCGTCATCGCGACGACCGAGGCGACGCCAAGGGCCGCCAGCGGCGTCAGCGCAGGCAGCGCGAAGAGCAGCGCGCAATAAACCAGGTAGTTGACGATGCCGGTGGCGATGCCGACGCCGCCATAGCGCGCGCCTTCCTGCGCCAAGCCTCGGCTCGACGGCGAGAAGGTCAAATGGCGGTTGATCTGCCAGGTGACGCAGAGCGCGAAGCCGATCGACAGCACGCGCGCCGCTATCGGGCCGAGCGGCGTGGTGGCAAGCAGCAGCCAGAGCGCCGCCGCGTCGGCGACGAAACCGATGCCGCCGGTAAGGATGAAGCGGACGAGGCGGCCCACTATGCCGCCCGCGAGGCCTTGCCCGGCTCGCTTTTCGATGAGGCCTGCCCGGATATCCCGCGCTCGGCCCGGCCGGAGGAAATCGACAGGTAGAAGATGCGCTTCTGCTCGGCCCGGCCGCGCGACACCGAATCGAGGATCAGCCCGGTCATCATCGAAAGCATGGCCAGAAGCAGCATGCCGATCGACAGCACCCAGGTCGGCATTCGCGGCACCAGTCCTGTCTCGGCGAATTCGACCAGCACGGGTATCATCAGGCCGACGCTCGCCGCCAGGAAGAACAGCGCGAACGTGCCGAAGAAGCGCAGCGGCTGCGTCTCCTTCACCAGCATGGCGAACATCCACAGGATCCTGGCGCCGTCGCGGAAAGTCGACAGTTTCGACGACGAGCCCTCCGGGCGGCGGCCGTAATCGAGCGCCATCTCGCTCACCGGCAGCTTGAGCTGCGAGGCATGCACCGACATCTCGGTCTCGATCTCGAAGCCGCCGGACACGGCCGGGAAACTCTTGACGAAGCGGCGCGAAAACACCCGGTAGCCGGAGAAGATGTCGGTGAAGTCGGTCCCGAACAGGCCCTTGTAAAGGCGGTTGAAGACGCGGTTGCCGAAGGCGTGGCCGTTGCGGCCGGCATCGTCGGTGACGCCGCGCCTGGTGCCCACCACCATGTCGGAGCGCTCCGTCTGCAGCACATTGATCAGCTGCGGCGCATCTTCCGGCGCGTAGGTGCCGTCGCCGTCGGCCATCACATAGATGTCCGCGTCGATGTCGGCGAACATGCGCCGCACCACATTGCCCTTGCCCTGGCGCGGTTCGCGCACGACGGTGGCGCCGGCCGCGCGAGCTTTCAGCGCCGTGAGGTCCTTGGAATTGTTGTCGTAGACATAGATCGCGGCCGAAGGCAGCGTCTCGCGGAAGCGCAGCACGACCTCGCCGATCGTCAGCTCCTCATTGTAGCAAGGCAGGAGCACGGCAATAACCGGCTCGTGGCGGACTGCATGCGGCATGTCTGTCTCCGGACGCTCGACCAGCCTCCAGCCGTCCCTGTGCCGGCCCCTCGAGCCGTTTTACTATTTATTGAAGCCGTTAAGGCTAGGTTTAAAACCGATCCTCTCCCTGCAAAGGCCACTGCAATGGGCACAACCGAGACCGGCGCCGCCACCTGGAAGTCCGATCTGGTGCTGGCGCTGCTTGCGGCCCTGCTCGCCTTCGCCGTCGATGCGTGGGCCGGCTTTGGCCAACTGACCGATGCCGGCGGCGACAACGACAATCTGCTGCGCCTCGTCGAGGTCCGCGACCTGCTGGCCGGCCAGGGCTGGTTCGACCTGCACCAGTACCGGATGGGGCTGGAAGGCGGCTTCGTCATGCACTGGTCGAGGCTGGTCGACGCCCCGATCGCCGCCATCGCGCTTGCCGCCTCGGCGCTCACCGGCAGCAGGCCGCTTGGCGAGAACGTGGCGCAGGTGCTGTGGCCGGCGCTGCTGCTTTGGTCGACCTTGTTCTTCACCGCCCGCGCCGCGCGCAGCTTCGGCGGCGGCGCCGCGGTGCTGCCCGCCATCCTGATTGGCGCGGCCGGCTATTATTTCATCGGCATCTACGACCCCGGCGCGCTCGATCATCACAACGTCCAGCTGATGCTCACCATGGCGAGCCTCGCTTTGCTGCTCGAGGCGCCTTCCCGGCGCTGGGCCGCGCTGTTGTCCGGCCTCTGCGCCGCGCTGACGCTCGCCGTCGGCATGGAAACCGTGCCCTACGTCGCCACCATCGGCCTTTGCGTGTCGCTGTTGTTCGTCGCCGATCCGGGCGGCGAGCGGGCGATCGCCCGGGATTTCGGCCTCGGCTTCGCCGGCGTCGCGGCGCTTGTCTTCCTGGTCACCATCCGTCCGTCTGATTGGGGCGCGGCGCAGTGCGATGCCTTCTCGGTCGCGCAGTTCGCCGTCGCGGCCATTGCCGGCATCGGCCTGGCGGCAATCGCCGCTGTCGAGCCCGCCGCAGGCAGCTGGCGGCGCAGGTTGGCGTCGCTTGCCGCGCTGGGCGTCGTGCTCGGCGTGGTCGTGGCAGTGCTGTTTCCGCAATGCCTCTCGGCACCCTACGCCTCGCTCGACCCGCGCCTCAAGGAATTGTGGCTCGACCATATCGACGAGGCCCAGTCGCTGTTCACGCTGCTTGTCCGCGATCCGGCACGTGTCGCAGCGCGTTACGCCACGCCGCTGGTCGCGATCGTCCTGATGGCGCTGCGTTTGCGCCGCGGCGGCTGGCGGCGGCAGGACAGCCTCATCGCGGCACTGCTCGCCGTCGCTTTCGTGGTCGGCGCCTGGCAGGTGCGCGGCACCACCTTCTCGATCGCCTTCGCGGTCGTCCCGCTGTCGGCCTGGATCGCCAAATGGCGGGCGCGGGCCGAAACCAGTTCCTCATTTGGCGTGGCGCTGCGCCTTGCGGCCGTCTGGCTGGTCTCGATCAATCCGGTATGGACGGGCGTCGCCGCGGCCGCCTCGGTCGCGTTCGAAAAAGGCAAGGCCGTCGCCGACGGCAGCGCAACGGACAAGACCTGCGAGAAGAAGGCCACCTTCGCGCCGCTTGGCGCCATGGCCGATACCACCGTGCTCACGATTTCCAATCTTGGAGCGCCCGTCCTCGTCTATAGCGACCATCGCGTCTTCGCCGGTCCCTATCACCGCAATGTCGCCGGCAATCTCCTGGCGCTGGACGCCTTTCTCGGCTCGGCCGACAACGCGCGCGCAATCGTCGAGGCGCATCGTGTCGGCCTCGTCGGCGTCTGCCCCGGCAATGTCGAGACCCTGATCCTGACCCGGAAAGCCCCGCAGGGCTTCCTTGCCGGCCTGCTGCGCGGCTCCGTGCCGGACTGGCTCGAGCCGGTCAGCGGGAAAGGCAGCCCGATCGAGCTCTACCGCGTAAAGCAAGCCGGCTAAAGCAATGTCCCGAAAGGCGCGAAGCGGCCATCCGTTCGCCTCAAACGGGAGCATCCCGGAAAAGGTCGTTCGATATTTCTGTTAGAGGTTACTCATGAACGACTATTTGGGCTAGATTACCGTTTTTTTGCCCGAAGCTGAACAACCGCCGGCGAAGCAAGCAACTTTTGCACGACGGAAAATCGATTTTCCGATACTTTTCCTAAACGCTTTGCTGCCAGTGTGGCCGAAAATACCGACATCAGAACAGAGGCATGATGCAAACGACGTTTGGCACCGGTCAGCCAGGCAAGGAAAATACGGATCTGGCCTTCACGGATTCGTTGACCGGGCTCGGCAACCATCGTCGCTTCTTCGACAAGGTCGATCGCCTGATCAGCGACCGCGCCGACGATCCCGCGCCGTTCACCGTCGGCATCCTCGACCTCGACGGCTTCAAGCCGATTAACGACCTGTTCGGCCACAAGGCCGGCGACGACATCCTGATCCAGGTGGCGATGCGGCTGCGCGCCTCGATGGATGGCCACTCCACCGTCTGCCGCATCGGCGCCGACGAGTTCGCCTACCTCTACCCGATGGTGTTCTCTGAGGAGCAGGCGGCCGAGAAGTCGCGCATGCTGATCGAGATTCTGTCGGCGCCCTATGATGTCGGCGAACGCACCGCCAGGCTTTCGGCCTCGGTCGGCTGCTCGCTGTTCTATTCCGGCGACGAGACCACCGAGATCCTCATCAACAAGGCCGAGACCGCGCTCTATCATGCCAAACGCTCGGGCCGCGGCCGCGTCGTCGTCTACACCCGGGAGATGGAAGAGGCGGCCAAGCGCGTCACCCGCATCGAGCAGGCGCTGCGCCGCGCCGTCTCGGCCGGCGAGGTCGAACCGCATTTCCAGCCGATCGTCGACTTGAACAGCCGCCGCACCATCGGCTTCGAGACGCTGGCGCGCTGGACCGACCGCGACCTCGGCGTCGTGCCGCCATCCGTCTTCATCCCGATCGCCGAGGAACGCGGCATCATCGGCCCGCTGTCGCAGCTGGTGCTGCGCAAGGCGACCGAGGCGGCGCGCAGCTGGCCGAAGGAATTGTTCCTGTCCTTCAACCTGTCGCCGTCGCAGCTCGTCGACCAGAACACCGGCCTGCATATCCTGGCCATCCTCGACCGCACCGGCTTCGATCCGCGCCGGCTGGAGATCGAGATCACCGAGACCGGCCTGATGAACGATCCGGCCTCGGCCGAGAAGATCGTCGAGGATCTGCGCCGCGTCGGCATCCGTGTCTCGCTCGACGATTTCGGCACCGGCCAGTCGTCGCTCGGCCGCCTGCGCGAGTTCCATTTCGACAAGCTCAAGATCGATCGCGCCTTCGTCTCCTCCATCCTCGACGACCGCCCGTCCGAGCATATCATCCGCGCCATTCTTGCCATGTGCGAGGGGCTCGGCATGGATGTCGTCGCCGAAGGCATCGAGGACGAGGCGCAGGCCGACCGCCTCGTCCAGTTCGGCTGCGCCGGCGGACAGGGCTATCTGTTCGGCAAGCCGGCCGATGCCGACGCCACGCTCGGCTATCTGCGCGATTCCTATCGCGGAGCGCTGCACGCCAAGGCAATCTGACAAGGTCTGTTGATATTCAGGTGAGGCCGGTCTGCAAATGGCGGTCTCCTGCGCTTCCGGTGCTCACGTACTTTAGGTACGCTCCGCTCCGGTTCTCGGAACCCACCATTTTCGATTCGGCCTGACCTGAATCTCAACAAACATTGAGCTGCTTCCGGGAGGCGGAGGTGCAGACCTCATTTGTCGGACATAAGCTTCCGAAATCCGACGTTTCTCCCTTGCTCCCGCGCTTTGTCTGGCTAGGATGCGCGCCGGCAAAACGGGAGAACGGATCATGATGCCATCGGCGCGTTTCGCCGACCTTGACGGCGCCTCGGTGCTGATCACCGGCGGCGGCTCCGGCATCGGCGCCGCGTTGACGGAAGGCTTCATGCGGCAGAACGCGAAAGTCGCCTTCATCGATATCGCCGACAAGCCAAGCACTGCCCTTGCCGACCGGCTGGAGAAGGAGCTTGGCCGCCGCCCGCTCTATCTCAAGGCCGACCTGCGCGACATCGAGGCGCTGCGCGCCGCCGCGGCCAGGGCGGCTGAAGCGCATGGCGATGTGACGACGCTCGTCAACAACGCCGCGCTCGATGACCGCCATGCGGTCGAGGACGTCACGGTCGAGTTCTGGGACAACAACCTCGCCGTCAATCTGCGGCCGCATTTCTTCACCGCGCAGGCCGTGGCGCCCGGCATGAAGCGCGCCGGCGGCGGCTCGATCATCAACTTCACCTCCACCTCCTATCTGATCAACCACCCCGACATGCCGGCCTACACCGCGGCCAAGGCAGGCATACTCGGCCTGACCAAGGGCCTTGCCGGCAAGCTCGGCGGCGACCGCATCCGCGTCAACGCGGTGGCGCCGGGCTGGGTCATCACCGAACGGCAGCGCGAGCTTTGGGTCACCGATGAGGGGCTTGCCGCCCATGTCGCCAAGCAATGCATCAGGCAAGTGATGCAGCCCGACGACATGGTGGGCACGGTGCTGTTCCTGGCGTCGGATGCTTCGCGCATGCTGACCGCGCAGATGTTGATCGTCGACGGAGGCTTCCTGTGAGCCCGGCACCCGCGGTCGCCGCGCTCGACTGGGGCACGACCAGGCTCAGGGCCTGGCTGCTCGACGGTACGGGCAAGGTTCTTGCCGAGGGGCGCGGCGACGACGGTCTGATCACCGCCCGCGAAAAAGGTTTTGCCAACGTGCTGGAAGGCCATCTTGGCGCCATGGGCGCGCCGGACACGCTGCCCGTCATCATCTGCGGCATGGCCGGTTCCCGGCAAGGCTGGATCG
Organism: Mesorhizobium sp. B3-1-7; assembly: GCF_006439385.1. Taxonomy (NCBI): domain Bacteria; kingdom Pseudomonadati; phylum Pseudomonadota; class Alphaproteobacteria; order Hyphomicrobiales; family Phyllobacteriaceae; genus Mesorhizobium; species Mesorhizobium sp. B3-1-7. The sequence continues at coordinate 154,540 of NZ_VFTL01000007.1, read as the reverse complement.
AGGCGCCCTACGTCACCGTGCCGGCGCCGATCGGCGCCATCTTGCGCGGCGCCGCCCGCATCGAGGGCTCGAGCCGCGACATCCGCATCGTGCCAGGCCTCGCGCAGCGCCTGGCCGCAGCGCCGGATGTCATGCGCGGCGAGGAAACCCAGCTTGCCGGCGCCGGTTTGCCGGCAAAGGGACGCCATCTCGTCTGCATGCCCGGCACGCATTCCAAATGGGTCGCGGTCGACGCTGGCGCCGTCGAAGGTTTTGGCACCTGGCCGACCGGGGAATTGTTTTCGGTGCTCGCCACGCACTCGATCCTGAAACATTCGCTGGGCGAGCATCCCGCTCCGGTCGCCGCGGACAGCCCGTTCTTCGGGCAGTGGTGCGAGCGGGCCCTGGGCGAGGGTGGTGACGTCACCTCGAAACTGTTTGCCATCCGCGCAGCCGGCCTCTTGCAGGATCTGCAGCCCGCCGATGCGGCGGCATGCCTGTCCGGACTTCTGATCGGCGGCGAGATCGCCTCGGCAAGGCGCCGCTATGGCGCGAGCGACGCACCGGTGGCGCTGGTCGCTTCGGGCGCGCTGGCCACGCTTTATGGCGCGGCGCTCGGCCTTTCCGGCCTTGCTTTTCGCACTGTCGACGCCGATGAAGCGGCGCGCGCCGGTCTCGTCGAGGCCGCGCGCGAGAACGGCATGATTGGAGGCGCTCGATGAGCCAGACCGCACCCTTCCCGAAGCTGAAACGCGGCCTTGTCGCCATCCTGCGCGGCCTCAAGCCGGCGGAAGCGGTGGCGATCGGCCGGGCGGTCCACGACGCCGGCATCGAGGCGATCGAAGTGCCGCTCAATTCGCCGGAGCCGTTCGTCTCCATCGCCGACCTGGTCCAGGCGCTCCCGCAGACCGCGCTGATCGGCGCCGGCACGGTGCTGACGGCGACGGACGTCGATGCTTTGCACAAGGCCGGCGGACGCCTGCTGGTCAGCCCCAACATCGATGCCGAGGTCATGGGCCGCGCCATGCATCATGGCATGGTGACGATGCCAGGCGTGTTCACGCCCACCGAGGCTTTCCAGGCGATCCGGCTCGGCGCCTCGGCGCTGAAATTCTTCCCCGCCAGCGTGCTTGGATCGAGCGGCATTGCGGCGATCCGCGCCGTGCTGCCGGCAACGACGCTGGTCGGCGCCGTCGGCGGCGTTTCCGACAAGGATTTTGCCGGCTACAAGGCGGTCGGCGTCAGCGTCTTCGGCCTGGGATCGAGCCTCTACAAGCCGGGCGCGACGGTCGAGGACGTGGCGCAGCGCGCCCGCGCCGCGGTCGCCGCCTGGGATGAAGCTTTCGGAGTGGCGTGATGGACGGCGTTTCGGTTTTTTCCGACCATATCTGCGAGCTCGGCGAAGGCCCGAGCTACGATCCCGCCACCGACACGCTGTTCTGGTTCGACATCGTCAACGGCGAGCTTCTGGAAAAGCCGCTTGCCGGCGCGCTGAAGGTGCATGATCTCGGCGTCATGGCCAGCGCCATCGCCGTCATCGACGACGACCGCCAGCTCATCGCCACCGAGGTCGGCCTGCAGGTCCGGGACGTCAAGACCGGCAGGCTGACGCTGCACACGCCGATCGAGGCCGACAACCCGCTGACGCGCTCCAACGATTCCCGCGTTCATCCCTGCGGCGCCTTCTGGACCGGCACGATGGGCAAGGACGAGGAGAAGGGCGCCGGCTCGATCTACTGGTTCTTCAAGGGCGAGCTGCGCCGGCTGTTTTCGGGCATCACAGTCTCGAATTCCATCTGCTTCTCAGAGGACGGCAAAATCGCCTACTACACCGACACCGCGACCGGGCTTCTGATGCGCGTCGCCTGCGATCCGGCGACCGGCCTGCCCGCCGGTGAAGTGAAAGTGTTCGTCGATCATCGCTCCTCGAAAGGCTATGTCGACGGTTCGGTCGTCGACCGCGACGGCGTGCTGTGGAACGCCGTCTGGGGCGGCAGGGCGGTGAAGGCCTATGCGCCCGACGGCACGCTGCTGCGCGAGATCGCCATGCCGGTGACGCAGGCGTCCTGCCCCGCCTTTGTCGGCCAGAAAGCCGACCGCCTGGCGGTGACCTCGGCCTGGAAAGGCAAGGACGAGAAGCAGCGCGCGCTCGATCCGCAGGCCGGCATGACCTTCCTGCTCGACATTCCGGTCAAAGGCCGCTTCGAGCCGCGCGTGCTGATCGCCTGAGCGGAACGGTGCGCAGCTGTCGCGCAACCGTCCGGCCCGGTCGGTTTCCCGCAAGCCAATCATGGGCGCCATGCGATGGTGGCGGCCGACGTCCCTCCAGAGCAGTCCACCCATGCCGCGTAGCAATCCCAAGCTGATCCTCGTCCATGAGTCCGAGAAGGCTTGTTTCGACCGCTTGGTCGCGGACGGCCATGCGCCGGATCGCGCCGCCGAGATATCGTCCTACCTGGCGCAGTCGACCGATCTCGCGCCCGATTTCGATGCGCTGGCCGTCGCCTGCGACAAACGCGGCCTCGCCTTCGTACCGGTGGAACTGGATGCCGCCGCAAACGCGCTCGCCGGGGCTGACCCAAACGTCACGCTGGTCTGGACGCTGACCGACGGCATCGCCTATTTCCGTGGCGGCGCGGCCCCTGCGCTCGCCCGCCTCAACGGCCTGCGCACCATCGGTGCCGACGATTCGCTGTTCGCGCTTTGCCAGGACAAGTTCCGCTGCGGCGCCGTGCTTGGCGCTCTCGGTCTTCCGGCGCCGCAAGCAGGCCTTGCCCGACACGGCGAATGGCTTGTCGAGCCGCCGCCGTCGCCTGCCGGTTGGTTCGTGAAACCCAACCGGCTCGGCGCCAAGATCGGCATCTGGCCGGTTTCCCGCGTCACCGATCTCGGCCATGCGTTGGAGCTTAGCCGGCGTGTCTTTTCCCATTATCGCGACGACGTCGTCGTCCAGCCCTATGTCGCCGGCCGCAACGTGCGCGCGAGCTTCCTCGGGTTGAAACCCGAAACCGGCGTCGAGGCTTTGGGCATCTTCTTCGTCGACTCCGGCGGCGACTTTCAGACCATGGCCGACTCGATGGCGCTCTACGGCGAAACCGGCCAGGCCGCGAAGGATGCGGGCACCTATGCCGAGCCGGAACTCGAGCCGGTCGGCTCGAGCCAGCCGGCGGCCGACCGGAAAATCCGCGCCGTTGCGCAAAAACTGATAAGCGGTCTTGGCCTTCGGGATGTCTTTTCCGTCGATTTCAGGGTCGAGGCCGACGACACCGTGCATCTCATCGAGTTCGAGGTGTGCCCCGGCCTGCCCTGTTTCGATTTTCGCGACTATTGTCGCACGCAGTGGGGCCTGAGCCTCGCCGATGCGATGGCGGAGACGGCCGCCAGCCGGCTCTTTGGTTGAGACAGGCTCTCGGCGCGATAGCCGCGCCTTGACGCTTGATTCATCGCCTCTACTGTCGCGGCTGTGTCAACGAAAGCCGCGCAATGAACACAACGCCCGTCAGCGTTCAAAGTCTTCACCATCATTTGAAGCGCATGAGCGGCCGCGACCCGCATGAGGAGCATCGCGTCGCCACGCCGCTCGAGCTGCTCTTCGACCTGACTTTCGTCACCGCTTTCGGCCTCGCCTCCTCGCAGCTGGCGCATGCCCTGGCCGAGGGCCACTACGCGGCCGGGCTGCTCGGCTTCGGCTTCGCCAGCTTCGCCATCTGTTGGGCCTGGATCAATTTCTCCTGGTTCTCCTCGGCCTATGACACCGACGACTGGGTCTTCCGCCTCATCACCATGGTGCAGATGATCGGTGTGCTGGTTTTGGCCATCGGTCTGCCGCGCATGTTCGCCTCGATCGAGCATGGTGAGCATCTCGACAATTCCGTCATGGTGCTGGGCTACGTCATCATGCGCGTCGCCATGATCTTCCAGTGGCTGCGCGCGGCCAGGCAGGATCCGGCGCGGCGCGGCATCTGCCTCACCTATGTCACGGCCATCGCCATCGCCCAGGTCGGCTGGGTGGTGCAGATCCTGGTCGATTTCTCGATCGAGACCAGCGCCGTGCTTGCAATCATCCTGCTGCTGGTCGAGCTTGCCGGGCCCGTGCTCGCCGAGCGCAGGAACGGCGGCACGCCCTGGCACGCACATCACATGGCCGAACGTTACAGCCTGTTCGCCATCATCGCGCTCGGCGAAGGGGTTGTCGGCACGTTGGCCTCGTTGTCGGCCGTCGTCGAGGAGCAGGGCTGGAACCTCGATGCCGCGCTTGTCGGCGTCGCCGGCACCGGTCTCACCTTCGGCATGTGGTGGTGCTACTACATGCTGCCGTCGGCACCGGTCCTGCATACGCACCGCGACCGCTCATTCGTCTGGGGCTACGGCCAGATGCTGATCGTGGCCGCGATCGTCGCCACCGGCGCCGGCCTGCATGTCGCGGCCTATTTCCTCCAGCACAAGGCCCATATCGGGCCGCTGGGGACGCTGCTCTCAACCGCGATCCCGCTCGCCATTTTCCTCGGCATGATCTATGCGCTCTACTATTATCTCGTGCGGCGCTTCGACCCGTTCCACATCTGGCTGCTGCTGGCCACGGCGGCGGTCGTGGCACTTGCCGTCGCCGCCGCCATTGCCGGCGTGGACATGGCGGTGTGCCTGATCATCCTGACGCTGGCGCCGGCGGTCACCGTCGTCGGCTACGAGATCCATGGCCACCGGCATGAGGCGGAATCGCTCGCCATCGACGAGCGGCACACGCTGCACTGACGGGTTTTCGAGGCTGGTCAGATGCCTTCGACCAGAACGATATCGCCGTCGGCCACTTTCTGGCGGATCGCGACGGCGCGCTGGTATTCCGGCGAGTGGTAGCAGTCATGCGCCGCCGCCAGCGATTCGAATTCGATGATGACGTTGCGGGCGCGGCCTGGCCCTTCGGCCTTTTCATGCTCGCCGCCGCGCGCCAGAAATTTCGCGCCGAAGCGGTCGAAGGCGAGCTTCGCGGCGGCGACATAGTCCTTGTAGCCCTCGGCGTCGCGCACATCGACACGGGCGATCCAATATCCCTTCGGCATTCTTTTTCTCCTGTCTTTCTTTCGCGTCTTTCTTTCGCGACCGAGGACCGGACCTCAGGCGGATTGCATTTCGGCGAGAATTGCCTCGGCCGCCGCGCGCCGGTCGGGCGCCGCGACGATCGGCCGGCCGACGACCAGGTGGCTGGCGCCGTTGCGGATCGCCTGCGCCGGCGTCACCACGCGTTTCTGGTCGCCATGGTCGCTGCCGGCCGGCCGGATGCCCGGCGTCACCACCGCCATGTCGGGTCCGACGATCCGGCGCACCGCCTCGGCCTCCTCGGCCGAGCAGACGATGCCGCCCATGCCGGTGTGCAGCGCCTGTTCGGAGCGTCTGAGCACCAGTGTGTGCGGGTCGTATTCATAGCCGGCGTCGATCATGTCCTGCTCGTCCATCGAGGTGAGCACGCTGACCGCCAGCAGGCAAAGCTCGCTTCCCCTGGCCGCGTCCACGGCGGCCCGCATGGCTTTCGGATAGGAATGGATGGTGAGCATCGTCATACCCATCCTGACGATGTTCTCGACCCCCTTGGCCACCGTGTTGTCGATGTCGAGCAGTTTCATGTCGAGGAACACCTTGGTGCCGCCGCTGGCCAGTTCCCGCGCGAAGTCCAATCCGCTGGCGAAGGCGAGCTGGTAGCCGATCTTGTAGAAGGAAACGGCGCCTTCGAGCTCGCGCACCGCCTTCTCGGCCTCCTTCAGCGTCGGCAGGTCGAGTCCGACGATCAGCCGCTCCCGCATTGCATCGGCCTCCGCGAAATTGATCACGCCTCGATCCGGGTGGACAGCATGCGCGAGGTTTCGATCAGTGTACGGCATAGGCGCTCCATCGATTGGTGTAGTCTGGCGTCCTTGAACTGTCCGTCCTCGGCGAACGCCGTGTCGGCCTCGGAGACCGAGCATTCCGGCGTGATCACCTCCATCTGGCAACGCACCAGCACCGCGCGCAGATGATTGATGCAGCGTATGCCGGCGAATTTGCCCTCCGATGACGAGCAGAGTCCGACCGGCTTGCCGGCAAGCGGTCTGTACGCGCGGCTGCCGTCGCGCCGTATCCGGCTCACCCAGTCGATGCTGTTCTTGAGCAGGGGCGGGATCGAGCCGTTATATTCGGGCGTCGCGATCAGCAAGCCGTCATGGGCGGCGATCTGCCGGCCGAGCTTGACCGCGTTCTCGGGGAGGCCTTTTTCCTTTTCCAGGTCCTCGTCCATGATCGGCAGCGGATAATCGCCGAGCGAGATGCGCGTCACCTCGGCGCCCTGCATGGCCAGTTCCTTCTGCGCCGCATCGGCGGTCCGGCCGCTGAAGGCGCCGGTCCGGACCGAGCCGGCGAAGACGAGGATTCTTGGGATCACGGGCATTGCTTCGCAAAAGGCAGTAGGGAATAGGCACTAGGCACTAGGCACTAGGAGGGTGGTTTCCTGACTATTCCCTACTGCCTTATCCCTCCCTTCGGTAGATCCAAAGCTGCGTCGGCGGGATGTTGCGGATGATGAAATCGAAATGCTTGACCGTGTAATTGCCGCGGCCGGGCGGGATCGGCGACAGCGGACCGTAGGTCAGCTGCACGATCGGCCTGCCGGCGGGAATGCGGTCGAGCAGGCTTTCGATATAGGCGATGCGCTGGGCGACCGGGAAGTTGAGCAGCGGCACGCCGGAAACGACCGAATCGAACACCATGTCGCGCTTGTCGCCGAGCGTGGCGTTCAGATTGAAGGCGTCGCCCTCGATCACGTTGACGCCGGGATAGAGCCCGCGCAGATGGCGCACGAAGTCGGTCGAATATTCGACCGCGTAGAGGTTTTCGGGCTTCACGCCCTGGGCCAGGATGGCGCGGGTGATGACCCCGGTGCCGGGCCCGACCTCGAGCACCGGCAGGCCCGATCTCGGATTGACGATCGACGCCATCTTGCGGGCGGTGATGGAACTGGTGGGAACGATCGAGCCGACGGTCTTCGGCTTGTCGATCCAGCCTTTGAAGAACTTCAGCTCGTCGTCGAATTTTTCCGCCAGCGCTTTGCGCAACCCGGGACTACGTGCCATGCGAGCTCTCCTCAATGCTCACCCCCGATCCGCTACTTAGCAGTTGGGTGGAACAAGGCAAGGCGTCAACCTGGCATAAGGTGTTGACGACGCTTGGGAAGCCGAACGCAAGTCGCTCAAAAGCGCGAAGCGGTTTTGGGACAACGACTTGCGTCAAAAAGACCTCAGCCTTCGCCGAACGACTCGAAGAAGTCCTTCATGCGGGCGAAAAAGCCGCTCGACTGGGGCGAATTGTCCTTCGAGGAGAGTTGCTCGAACTCTTCCAGCAATTCGCGCTGGCGGCGCGTCAGGTTCTGCGGCGTCTCGACCGCCGTCTGGATATAGAGGTCGCCGACATTGGGCTGGCGCAGCACCGGCATGCCCTTGCCCTTCAAGCGGAACTGGCGCCCGTTCTGCGTGCCTTCCGTCACCTTGACCTTGGTCTGCGTGCCATCGAGCGTGGTGACCTCGAAGGAGCCGCCAAGCGCTGCCGTCGTCATCGAGATCGGCACTTTGCAGTAGAGATCGGCGCCGTCGCGCTGGAAGAATTCGTGCGGCTTGACCGCCAGGAAGATGTAGAGGTCGCCGGACGGTCCGCCGCGCAGGCCGGCTTCGCCCTCATTGGCCAGCCGGATGCGGGTGCCGTCCTCGATGCCGGCCGGGATGTTGACCGACAGCGAGCGCTCCTCGGTGACGCGGCCCTGTCCGGCGCATTTCGGGCAGGGGTCCTTGATCGTCTGGCCGCGGCCCTGGCATTGCGGGCAGGTGCGTTCGATCGAGAAGAAGCCTTGCGTGGCGCGCACCTTGCCGTGGCCGTGGCACATCGAGCAGGTCACCGGCTGCGTGCCGGGCTTGGCGCCGCTGCCGGAGCATTCCGAGCACGAGATCGAAGCCGGCACGCGGATCTGCGCCGTCTTGCCGGCAAAGGCTTCTTCCAGCGTGATTTCCATGTTGTAGCGCAGGTCGGCGCCGCGTTCGCGGCCGCCGGAGGAACGGCGCTGGCGGCCGCCCATCATGTCGCCGAAAATATCCTCGAAGATGTCGGCGAAGCCGCCGGCGCCGAAACCGTGTGCTGCGCCGTTCATGCCGCCCTGCTCGAAGGCGGCGTGGCCGAAACGGTCATAGGCGGCGCGCTTCTGCGGGTCCTTCAGCGTCTCGTAGGCTTCGTTGATTTCCTTGAACTTGTGCTCGCAGGCACCGTCACCCGGGTTGCGGTCGGGATGGAACTGCATGGCGAGCTTACGGAAAGCGCTCTTGAGTTCCTTGTCGTCGGCGCCTTTTTGCACGCCCAGCGTTTCGTAGAAATCAGCTTTCATTTTTTCCCGCTGTCCGGATGCTCAATGTCTTCAAGCATTGTTGGCGACGTTTGCCGGCACGTTCTTGGATTTAGGAGCGATGTTTCCCGGATGCTAGTACCAAGCCGGCGCCACTCCGGGTTTTTCCGTCACATTTTCAGGCAGATCCGCACTTTTTCAACGAAGGTTGCAAAAAAGCCCGGCCTTGCGCCGGGCTTTTGCACTTATTCGCCGTCAGCCGGCTCAAGCCGACTTCTTCTTGTCGTCGTCTTCGTCGATTTCCTCGAAGTCGGCGTCGACCACGTCCGAATCCTTGGCGGCATCCGCCTTGGCGTCGGCTTCGGCCGCTTCCTTCTGCGAGGCCTCGTACATGGCCTGGCCGAGCTTCATCGAAGCTTCGGCAAGCGACTGCGACTTGGCCTCGATATCGGCCGGGTCGTCGCCTTCGGCCGCGGCCTTCAGCGCGGCGATGGCGTCGGCAATCGCGGTGCGGTCAGCCTCCGAGACCTTGTCGCCATAGTCCTTGAGCGACTTCTCGGAAGAATGCACCAGCGCTTCGGCCTGATTGCGCGCCTCGACGAGGGCACGGCGCTTCTTGTCCGCGTCGGCATTGGCCTCGGCGTCCTTCACCATCTTCTCGATGTCGGCGTCGGACAGGCCGCCCGAAGCCTGGATGCGGATCTGGTGCTCCTTGCCGGTGCCCTTGTCCTTGGCCGAGACGTTGACGATGCCGTTGGCGTCGATGTCGAAGGTGACCTCGATCTGCGGCACGCCGCGCGGGGCCGGCGGGATGCCGACCAGGTCGAACTGACCGAGCATCTTGTTGTCGGCCGCCATTTCGCGCTCGCCCTGGAAGACCCGGATCGTCACCGCCGACTGCGAATCCTCGGCGGTCGAGAAGGTCTGGCTCTTCTTGGTCGGGATCGTCGTGTTGCGCTCGATCAGCCTGGTGAACACGCCACCCAGCGTCTCGATGCCCAGCGACAGCGGCGTCACGTCGAGCAGCAGCACGTCCTTGACGTCGCCCTGCAGCACGCCGGCCTGGATGGCGGCGCCGAGAGCGACGACCTCATCCGGGTTGACGCCCTTGTGCGGCTCCTTGCCGAAGAACTGCTTCACGATCTCCTGGATCTTGGGCATGCGGGTCATGCCGCCGACCAGCACCACTTCGTCGATCTCGCCGGCCTTCAGGCCGGCATCCTTGAGCGCCGCCTTGCAGGGCTCGATCGTGCGCTGCACGAGGTCCTCGACCAGGCTTTCGAACTTCGCCCGGGTGAGCTTCATCGTCAGGTGCTTCGGGCCGCTGGCGTCGGCGGTGATGAAGGGCAGGTTGATTTCGGTTTGCGTCGTCGACGACAGCTCGATCTTGGCCTTTTCCGCGGCTTCCTTGAGGCGCTGCAGGGCAAGCTTGTCGTTCTTCAGGTCGATGCCCTGTTCCTTCTTGAACTCGGCCGCCAGATACTCGACGAGCCTCATGTCGAAGTCCTCGCCGCCGAGGAAGGTGTCGCCGTTGGTCGACTTCACCTCGAACACGCCATCGCCGATTTCCAGCACGGAAATATCGAAGGTGCCGCCGCCAAGGTCATAGACGGCGATGGTCTTGCCGTCCTTCTTCTCCAGGCCATAGGCGAGCGCCGCGGCCGTCGGCTCGTTGATGATGCGCAGCACCTCGAGGCCGGCGATCCTGCCGGCGTCCTTGGTCGCCTGGCGCTGGGCGTCGTTGAAATAGGCCGGAACGGTGATGACCGCCTTCTCGACCTTCTCGCCGAGATAGGCTTCCGCCGTCTCCTTCATCTTCTGCAGGATCATGGCCGAGATCTGGCTGGGCGACTGCTTCTTGCCGCCGGCCTCGACCCACGCGTCGCCATTGTCGCCCTTGACGATCTTGTAGGGGACAAGCTTCTTGTCCTTCTCCGTCACCGGGTCGTCATAGCGGCGGCCGATCAGGCGCTTGACCGCGAAGATGGTGTTTTCCGGATTGGTGACCGCCTGGCGCTTGGCCGGCTGGCCAACGAGACGTTCGCCGTCATTCGAGATCGCGACGATGGAAGGCGTCGTGCGCGCGCCTTCAGCGTTCTCGATCACCTTGGGGTCTTTGCCATCCATGATGGCGATACAGGAATTGGTGGTGCCGAGATCGATACCGATAACTTTTGCCATTGTTCTAGTCTCTCCTCTAAGCAGGCTCTCAGGACCCTTCAAAAGGCGTTCCGACGAAAGCCCCTGTTCACAAGAAATCCCATCGCGGTCCCCGCTTTTCGAGGCCGGACGGCTGGCGCGTATATAAGAACAGGCGACACAAGGCGCAAGCATTCTGCGCAAGGTGTCCGTCGTCTCGGCACGGGCCCGAAGGCGAGCCGCCGCGCCTTGCGGCAGGACTGGCGCCAGATTGCGCTATCGCATTGTTCCGGATCGCTTTTTTGAAACAGGCGCGGTTGACGGCGCGCGGATAGGCCTTCCGGGCAGGGCAAGGCTTGCCCTGGCAGGCGTGACTTTCGGTCGCGAAAGAGCCGGAGATCCGCGTCGCCGCCATGGTTTTCGGCACCTGGCGACGAGATTTGAAGAGCGCCCGGCGCTCGGGCAAAGGCCCTGCCGGGCGCGTGGCCCGGCAGGGTATCCCGGGCTTAGAGCCCGTTGTCCTTGAGAATCTTGGCGGCGTTGTCCTTGGTGACCTTTTCCGTCGGCAGCGTGATGGTCTTCTCGACCTTCTCGCCGTTCAGGAACTTGATCGCCTGGCGCAGGCCCTCGGCGCCCGGCGTGACATAGGTGAAGGTCGCCGTCAGCTCGCCCTTGTTCACCATCTGCACGCCTTCGTTGGGCAGGCCGTCGATGCCGATGAACTTGATGTCCTTTTCGCGCCCGACATCCTTGGCCGCGAGATAGGCGCCATAGGCCATCGGGTCGTTGTGGCCGTAGACGAGGTCGATCTTCTCGTTGGTCTTCAGCGCGTTGGCCATGATGTTGTAGGCCTGGTCCTGCTTCCAGTCGCCCGACTGCTGGTCGAGCAGGTACTTGATGCCCGGCTCCTTGTCGGTGAACTCATGGAAGCCGTCATGGCGGTCATGCGCCGGCTGCGTTCCCATGCCGCCCCAGATCTCGACGACATTGCCCGCGGCCTTGCCCTTGCCGCCGAGGAGCTCGACGGCGTATTCGCCCGCGGCGCGGCCGATCAGCGCGTTGTCGCCGCCGACGAACTGCGTGTAATCCTTGGTGTCGACATTGCGGTCGAGCACGAAGACCGGGATCTTGGCGTCGATCGCCTGCTGCACCACGCCGGTGAGCCCGGCCGATTCCTTCGGCGACACCAGCAGCGCGTCGACCTCCTGGCGGATCAGGTTCTCGACATCGGCGACCTGCTTTTCGGTCTTGTCCTCGCCGTCGGTGATGATCAGCTCGACGTCCGGATGCTTGGCGGCCTCCGCGATGATGTCCTTGTTGAACTGGGCGCGCCAGGGCTCGATGGTCGTCACCTGCGAGAAGCCGATCTTCCACTTCTTGTCCTGGGCAAAGGCATGGTTGCCGGACAAGATTGCGGTGGTCGTCAGCAGTGCCGCCGCGAAAGTGGCGAGCTTCAGCATTTCACGTCGTTTCATGGTCCTGTTTCCTCCGGATTATAGAGACGAGGTCTCCTGTGACGGTCGCTTGGCCGCGGCCGTTTCCTTTTGCGCCGCCCGTCCGTTGGGCAGGCGCAGATAGCTGAGAAGGTCGCCGGCGTTGCGCTCCTGCACGAGCACGGTGCCGATGATGATCGCCCCCTTCAGCACCAGCTGAAGGTTGGAATTGATGTTGTGCAGTTGCAGGATGTTGGACAGCAGCCCGAAGATCAGCACGCCGCAGAAGGTGCCGATCAGGCTGCCGCGCCCGCCCATCAGGCTGGTGCCGCCGATGACCACGGCGGCGATGGCGTCGAGCTCGAGCCCCGCGCCGGCATCGGGCTTGCCTTGCCGGTACTGCGCCACGTAGAGCACCGCCGCGATGCCGGCGAGCAGGCCGGACACCGCATAGGTGGCGATCTTGACGCGCCCCGCGGCGATGCCCGAAAGCCGCGCCGCCTCCTCATTGCCGCCGATGGCGTAGACATAGCGGCCGAAGGGCGTGAAGCGCAGCACCGCGCCGTAGATCACGATCGCGCCGAGGAAGAACAGGCCCGGCATCGGCACGACGCCGAACACCAGCGAGCGCAGGATCTCGAATTCGGCGGTGGCGTTGGAACCGGTATAGACCGGCAGCACCGCATTGTTCTGGCCGGCGGTCAGCCTGGCGATGCCGAGCGCCGTCACCATCATCGCCAGCGTGACGATGAAGGGCTGCAGCCGCCCGGCGACGATGATGAAGCCGTTGATGGTGCCGAACAGAAGGCCGACGCAAGGCGCCACCAGAAGCACGCCGAGCACACCGAACTTGGTCTCGACCTGCGGCAGCAGGTACCACAGCGAAAGGCAGCATAGGATGACGCCGACCACGCCCGGGATGACCAGCCCGCGCGCCTTGTCCAGCCGCACCTCGCGGCCGGCTTCGGCGCCGGCGCGGGATTTCTCGATGTTGAGCAGGATGAAGCGGGTGACGAGCGCGCCGAGGCACAAGGCGACCAGCGCCGTTGTCGGCACGCCGAGCGCCGCCGACGGCGTGACGCCCGGCACCGTCAGCAGCATGGCGCAGACGACCGAGCAGATCGCCATCAGCGAGCCGACGGAAAGATCGATGCCGCCGGTCAGGATCACCGCCGTCATGCCGGTGGCGATGAGGCCGGTGGTCGACACCTGGCGCAGCACGTCGAGCAGGTTGCCGTAGGACAAGAAGATGTTGTTGCCCTTGGAACTGATCGGCGAGCCGAACACGCCGATCAGGAAGATGGCGATCAGCCCCCAGTAAAGCTTGGTGCGGGAGAGAAGGCTGATGAGGTTCATGCGGCGGATCTCGCTGTGCGTCTCGGCGCGGCGAGCCGCATGATCGCTTCCTCGCTGGCTTCGGCGCGGGACAGGATGCCGCGCTGGCGGCCCTCCGCCATGACCAGGATGCGGTCGGCCAGATGCAGAAGCTCCGGCAGTTCGGAGCTGATCACGGCAATCGCCAAACCGTCGCCGGCGAGCTTGAAGATGAGGTCGTAGATTTCGCGCTTGGCGCCGACATCGATGCCGCGCGTCGGCTCGTCGAGCAGAAGCACGCGCGGCCGCGTCGCCAGCCATTTGCCGATCACCACCTTCTGCTGGTTGCCGCCCGACAGCGTGCCAGCGGCCTGCTCGATGCTTTCGCAGCGTATGCCGAGCGCGCCGACCGCCTCTCGCGCAAGGCCTTGCTCGCCTGAGCGCGAGCGCAGCCCAAAGCGCGCCAGCGCGCCGACCAGAGGCAGGGCGACATTGTCGGTGATCGAGGCTTGGAGATGCAGGCCTTGCGTCTTGCGGTCCTCGGTCACCAGGGCGATGCCGAGCCGTCGGGCCTCGCGCGGCGAGCCTATCTCGACCGGCGCGCCGTCGAGCCGGATCTCGCCGCCGGTGCGGCCGCCGCTGGAGCCGAAGATCGCTTCCAGGATCTCGGTGCGGCCGGAACCCAGCAGCCCGCCGATGCCGAGGATCTCGCCGGCGGCAAGGTCGAAGCCGACGCCGTCGATCACCGTGCGCCAGCCATGCCGGTCGGGCTTCGACAGCGACAGGTCGCTGACCGAGAGCACCACCTTGTCGCCGGTGCCGCGCTCATGATCGGAGGAAGCGAGGAGGTCGCGCCCGACCATGGCCGAGATGATGGCGTCTTCGCCCAGTCCCGCCATGTCCTCAGTCAGCACATGGCGCCCGTCGCGCAGCACCGTCACCCGGCTGGCCAGATGCATCACCTCGTCGATGCGGTGCGAGATATAGACGATCGCGACGCCGCTTGCCGCAAGCTGGCCGATGATGCGGAACAGTCTCTCGCACTCGGCCGGCGACAGCGCCGAGGTCGGCTCGTCCATGATCAGGATGCGCGCCGATTTCGACAGCGCCTTGGCGATCTCCACCAGTTGCTGCTCGCCGACCCTGAGCGTGCCGACCCGCGCTTCCGGATCGAGCTCGATGCCCAGCCGCTGCAGCAGCGCGCTGGCGGCGCGGCTGCTCGCCTTGCGGTCGACGACCAGCCCGGCGATCAGCTTTTCGCGGCCGAGGAAGATGTTGTCGGCGACGCTGAGCTCGGGAACGAGGTTGAGCTCCTGGTGGATGATGGCGATGCCCGCATCCTCGGCGTCGCGGACGCCGGTGAAACGCACCGCCTGACCGTCGATCGCCACGGCGCCTTCGTAATCGGTATAGACGCCGGAAAGGATCTTCATCAGCGTCGACTTGCCGGCGCCGTTCTCGCCCATCAGCGCATGCACCTCGCCGGGCCTGAGGTCCAGCTTCACGTCGGACAGCGCGGCGATGCCGCCAAATCGCTTGGAAATGCCGGTCGCGCTCAGGACGACGGCGGGACCGTCGGCGGTCGCGTTGCCAGTCGTGATGGACTCAGCGCGCTGCATGGCAAAAGGACGGCCTCCCTCCGTCGTCTTCGACTGCCCGAACGCTAATCTAAACGTTTCGAATGTGTCAAGCGCCTATCTCCTCACTGAGGATTGATGCATTTCAATTCTTGCGAAAAACGCCGGGTTTACGTAGGTTTAGCCAAATAAGGGTGGCTAAACGTTTCGAAAATGACGGTGTCAGGGCGGAAAAAACAGCGGAAATCCACGGCGCCGACCATGCTGCATGTGGCGGAAGCGGCGCGTGTGTCCGTGGCCACCGTGTCGGCATTGCTGAACGGCACCGCCACCGTCAGTCCGGAGCTTACCCAGCGCATCGAGCAGGCGATCCGCGACATCGGCTACAAGCGCAACGCCATTGCCCGCAGCCTCAAGATGGGCACCACGCGGACCATCGGCCTCACCGTGCCGCACATCACTAACCCGTTCTTCACCGATGTCGTCTCGGTCATCCAGCAGGCGTTCGACCGCGCCGGCTATGCCGTCATGCTGTGCTGCACGGACGAGGATTTGAACACGCAGGACGAGCAGATACGCCTGCTGCTCGACCGCATGGTCGACGGGCTGATCGTGGCCCGCGTCGGCGACGGCGGCATTTTGAAGAGCATCGTCGAGGACGCGAATGTGCCGGTGGTGCTGCTCGACCGTCTCTGCGAAGGCGTCGACACCGATGCGGTGGTGCTGGACAACCAGCGCGCCGTGTTCGACGCCGTCACCTATCTGATCCATCTTGGCCATAGGCGCATCGGCTACATCACCGGCACCTCCGACATATCCCCCATGCATGACCGCATGATCGGCTACCGCGAGGCGCTGCAGGCGGCCGGCCTGCCGGTGGCTGAGGAGCTCGTACGCTCCGGCAATTTCCACGAGATCGACGGCTACAACGCGACCATGCAGCTCTTGTCGCTGCACGACCGGCCAAGCGCGATCTTCTCGGCCAACAACCCGATGGTGATCGGCACCATGAAGGCGATCCGCGACATCGGCCTATCCTGTCCCGAGGACATCTCGGTCGCCTGCTTCGACGATTTTCCCTGGTCGGACGTGTTCGTGCCGCAGCTGACCACCGTGGCGCAGCCCGTGCAGGCGATCGGCGAGCAGGCGGCGAACCTTCTGCTCGACCGGCTGGCCGGCAATCGCGACGCGCCGCCGCGCAAGCTCGTCCTCAAGGGCCGGCTGATGATCCGCAATTCGTGCCGGCCGCTGGGAGCGGTCGCGCAGACCGTCAGCGCGTAAATCCGAAGGCGGTCTCGCAAAGCAGCTGCAGCTTGGGGAAGATGTGTTTGCCGCCGGTGATCACGCGGGTGCCTTTGCCGATCACGGTCTTGGGGTCCGCTTTCAGCACCGTGCCGCCGGCCTCTTGGACCAGCAGCATGCCGGCCAGGCAGTCCCAGGCATTCATGTGCTCCTCGATATAGCCGAGCAGCCGGCCGGACGCCGCATAGGCAAGCATCAGCGCTCCAGAAGCATTACGGTAGAAGACGCCGCCTTCGCCCATGATCAGGCCGATGAGCACGACGACATTCGTGGTCGAAGCGCGGTTGGAGAGCCCGGTCCCGACCGAACCTTCCGAAAGCGAGGTGGCATCGCTGGCCTTGATCGGCTTGCCGTCGAGGAAGGCGCCGCCGCCGAGCCGGCCGTAGAAGGTCTCGTCGGTCGAAGGCTCATGGATGACGCCGACCTCTGTCTCGCCATCCCTGGCACAGGCGATCACCACGCACCAGGCGGGAATGCCACGCACGAAATTGGCGGTGCCGTCGATCGGGTCGATCACCCAGACATGACCGGTTGTTCCGGCCACGGCCGCGTGCTCCTCGCCGACGATGCCGTCTTGCGGATAGGCCTCGGCGATCGCCGCGCGGATGAACAGCTCGACCTCGCGGTCGCCTTCGGAAACCAGGTCCTGGTGGCCCTTGCTCTCGACGGTCAAATTGTCGAGGTCGCGAAAAATATTTCAGTCCAAGCTCGCCGGCGCGCCGCGCCAGGTCGATGGCAAAATGCATGCGGTCGTCGAGGTCGTGGGTCACGGGGGAACTCTTTGTTGAGGAAAGGCCGTCCGCGCCCTTAGCAGACCGGTGTGTCATTCAAAAGCGGCCCTCTCAGGCCGCCTTCGACATCGATTTGTGCACGTCGGCGAGGATCTCGAAGGAACGCACGCGCGCCGCGTGATCGAAGCACTGCGCCGTCACCATCAATTCGTCGGCGCCGGTGCGGCCTATGAAGGCCTCGATGCCCTGGCGCACCGTTTCCGGCGAACCGACGACGGCGCAGGACAGCGCCTGGGCAAGCATGGTCTTCGCGACGGAATCGAGATCGCGGTCGTAATTCTCGACCGGCGGCGGCAACTGGCCGGGCCGGCCGCTGCGCAGATTGACGAAGGCCTGCTGCAGCGAGCTGAACAGAAGCTTCGCTTCGGCGTCGGTCGGCGCGGCAAAGACATTGAGACCGAGCATGACATAGGGCTTGTCGAGCTGCGCCGAGGGCTGGAACCGCGTGCGATAAACCTCCAGCGCATGGTCGAGCTCGGCCGGCGCGAAATGCGAGGCGAAGGCGTAAGGCAGGCCGAGAAGTGCCGCGAGCTGCGCGCCATAGAGGCTGGAGCCGAGGATCCAGACCGGCACGGTCTGGCCTTCGCCGGGCACCGCGCGGATGCGCTGGCCTTCCTCGGCCGGCTGGAAATAACCCATCAGCTCGACCACGTCCTGCGGGAAGTTATCGGCGGACTCCAGGTTGCGGCGCAGCGCTCGCGCGGTCAGCATGTCGGTGCCCGGCGCGCGGCCGAGACCGAGGTCGATGCGGCCGGGAAAAAGCGCGGCCAGCGTGCCGAACTGCTCGGCGATCACCAGTGGCGCATGGTTGGGCAGCATGATGCCGCCGGCGCCGACGCGGATCGACTTGGTGCCGCCGGCGACATGCGCGATCACGACGGACGTCGCGGCGCTCGCAATGCCCGGCATGTTGTGGTGCTCGGCCAGCCAGTAACGCTTGTAGCCCAGCCGCTCGGCATGGCGGGCAAGGTCGAGCGAATTGGCGAGCGACTGCGTTGCGGTGCTGCCTTGCGTGATCGGCGACAGGTCGAGAACCGAAAGGTCCGTCATTGGTCAGGTCTCCACGATGCGTTTTTCCCGCAGCCTTGTCTCGAAGGCGGCGCGGTCGGGAATGACGATGGCGAGCTGGTTCTCCAGCACGTCGGCGAGCTCGGCGGCCATCGCGATTTCGCGCTGCTCGCTGCGGCCGCCGGCATGATGTGTCGACAGCCGGTTGTTGCGCAGCGCATAGCGCCGGTCGGTCAAGGCGAGTGCGGCCACCAGCGTCGTCAGGAAATGCGAGCTCGGATGCGTCGACAGGAAATGGCTGGCGACCCGGTAATCGACCTCATAGGCTTGGCTCATGTCGAAGCGGTAGAGCGTGCGCCAATCACCGCCAATGCCTGCCTGCAGGCGGAAATGGTCGCCGGTTCCGACGACGCGGAAGGCCTCGTGCGGCGTCTGCTGTTCGAGGCCCGGCTCCAGCAGCAACGGCGCCGTCAGCGTCAGGCCGCCGAAGCCGACATCGGCGATATAGGCACGGCCGCCGAGCTCGATGCGCAGCAGCATATGGCTGCGCGCCGTAATGGCGTCATCAGGCTGGCCCCAGAGCACGCGGGCGGCAAGTCCGCTGACCGTGAACCCCAGCGCGTCAAGCGCATGCATGAAGATCAGATTGTGCTCGAAGCAATAGCCGCCGCGGCCCTGGCTGAAAATCTTGTCCTGCAGCGAAGCGACGTCGAGGCCGACGGAAACGCCCATCAAGGCGTCGATATTCTCGAACGGGATCGCCCGCGGGTGGATTGCGTGCAGCGCCTGCAGCGTGGCGAGCGAAACGTCGGTTGGCCCGTCATAGCCAATGCGGGCGAAATAGCCATCGAGATCGAAGTCGCTCATACAGGCAGGGTCCGGCTTGACCGGTCCGATATAGGCACTCGCCGACGGTGCCGCAAACAATGTACGAGTTTGAGATTATGCCAGGGTTTCAGGGCGCGGATTTGTGATTGTTCTCGGTCGCTTCCTCGTCCACGGCCATGGACTGCTGCGCCGCGAGGAAGTTGCCGACATGGCTCAAGCCCTCGAAATGGTCGCAGAAGACCTTGATGACGACCAGCAACGGCACCGCCATCAACGCGCCGACGAAGCCCCATAGCCATGACCAGAAGGCGATGGCGATTAAGATCGCCACCGCGTTGATCTCAAGGCGCCGCCCGACCACCGTCGGCGTCACGAACTGGCCTTCGACGATATCGCACAACACCACGAAAGCCGGCGGCAGCAGCGCATAGGCGATCGTGTCGAAGCTGATCAGCGCGATGATGGCGACGAGCAGGACGGTCATCAGCGCGCCGACATAGGGCAGGAAATTGAGCAGCGCCGCCGCCGCGCCCCAGACCAGCGGGGTGGGCATGCCGAGCCCCCAGAGGCCCAGCCCGATTGTCGTGCCGAGGCCGGCATTGATCAGGGCAACGGTAAGCAGATAGTGCGAGATTTCGTGCTCGACGTCATAGACCACGCGCAGCGCCCGCTTCTTCTGGGTCATGCTGGTGAAGGACTGCACGATCTTCTCGTAGAACAGCGTGCCCGAGGCGAGCAGGAACAGCGACAGCACGAAGACGATGGTGATCGAGGTGCCGGCTTCCAGGATATTGCTGGCCGCCGTGGACAGAACGCCGGAAGGCGCCACCGCGACCCGCTGCACGCCTGGCTCCTGCGAAGTCTCGGTCAGCGCTTCGAGCTGATGCGCGAGATCCATCACCCGTTCGAGCGGCCGCTTGAACGGTGCCAGCCGCTCGGTGAGCTGCTGGCCGATCGAATAGGAGTTGTTGATGAGGTCGATGACCGGACCGCTGAGCAGATAGCCCGCGACGACGAAAACAAAGATGGAAAGCAGCACCAGCAGCGTCGCCGAAACCACCTCCGGTACGCCGTGCTTGCGCAGGAAGCGCACGATCGGCGTCAGCGTCAGCGCCAGCAGGAAGGCGAGGATCACCGGCATGAAGAAGTCACGGGCGAAGTAGAGCGCTGCGATCGTCAGCAGAATGAAAATCCCGATCACCAGCGACCGCGTCAAGCGCATGTCCGCCCGGGCGTTGGCACGCGGATCAGGGCTTTCGGCAACGCTCGCGCCCGAAGCAATCGGTTCGGTTTTCATCGGTTCCCCTTGCAGCCCGTCACCCAAACAATGAATGCATGGCAGGCTTCTGCGCGAAACGCGGGAGTTCCGGGCAAGGTTCCATGAGCCGGCTTTCCCCGGCATCGCTCATGCGGTCGCGCTATTACATGACGTGTAATTGAGCCGCCGCGCCGGCCTGGCCTAATACGGGGCAGGCCTTCGCGACGACAGATCGAGCCGCAAACCGTCGCCGCCCAGGAACCGCGTGTCGAGTGCATGTTCCCGGCCGATGAGACAACCGAGACGCTCCATGCCGAAATGGCCGTCGGCGCCGGGCATCCAGAGGCCTAGCGCGTTTCACCGTTTCACGGAAACGGCGAACCGCTCTATCTCTTTGTTTCTACGCAATTCCGGACGGAAAACCGCTCACACTTTTCCTGGAATTGCTCTAGCATCTGGAGACCGGCTTCGACTGCCGCTCAGGCGACGGGCGCCAAGATGGCGGGCGCGGCCTTCGCCGTCTCCTTGCGCACGATCGGCGCCACCCTGGTGCCGTAGAGCTCGATCGCCTTCATGATCTTGGCATGCGGCATGGTGCCGATCGCCATCTGCAGCAGGAAGCGGTCGTTGCCGAAGATCTTGTGCTGGGCGACGATCTTTTCCGCCACAGTTTCAGGATTGCCGACGAAGAGCGCGCCGTTGGGTCCGCGCGCCTGGTCGAAATGGGCGCGCGAGGTTGGGCCCCAGCCGCGCTCGCGGCCGATGCGGTTCATTACTTCGGCCTGCGGTCCGTAGAAATCGTCGGCCGCCTGTTCGGTCGTCTCGGCGATGAAGCCGTGCACGTTTATGCTGGTGGCAAGCGTTGCGGGGTCGGTGCCGGCGCGCCGCGCCGCCTCGCGATAGATATCGAACAGCGGCGCGAAACGCGCCGGCTCGCCGCCGATGATGGCCAGGGCCAGCGGCAGGCCGAGCACGCCGGCGCGGGCGGCGGATTGCGGCGTGCCGCCAATGGCGATCCAGACCGGCAGTTTTTCCTGCAACGGTCGCGGATAGACGCCGCGGCCGTTGATCGGCGCGCGCAGCTTGCCCTGCCACGTCATTGTCACCTGGTCGCGGATGGCGAGCAACAGGTCGAGCTTCTCGGCGAAGAGCTCGTCATAGTCCTCGAGATTGTAGCCGAACAGCGGGAAGGATTCGATGAAGGAGCCGCGCCCGGCCATGATCTCGGCGCGGCCGCCGGACAGAAGGTCGAGCGTCGCGAATTGCTGGAAGACGCGCACCGGATCGTCGGAGGAAAGCACCGTGACCGCGCTGGTCAGGCGGATGCGCTTCGTGCGCTCGGCCGCCGCGGCCAGCGCCACGACCGGAGCCGAGGCGGCATAGTCGGGGCGGTGATGCTCGCCGAGGCCGAACACGTCGAGGCCGACCTGGTCGGCCAGCTCGATTTCCTCGATGAGGTTGCGCAGCCGCTCATGCGGGCCAATCGCGCCGACACCCGGCTCCGGGCTGACATCGGCGAAAGTGTAGAGACCGAGTTCCATCTGGTTTTTATCCTGAGGTGTTCATATGGGTGTTGCTTGTCGGCACTAGAGGTAGCCATCTACCGTTCTGCCCGCCAGAGGTGCGATCTGTGAACAGTGCATCGCGCGCTGCCGAGCCGTATCCCTTCGGCAACAAGCCCGGATTTTTCATGGCTGGTATACCGTTTTGGCGCTTGAACTTGCCGCTTTCACGCGTATGTAAGCGTCGCGAATAGACTGCAGGGAAGTGCACTTGGCTATCTACAGGGAAAAAGACATTTTCGAGCGGCGCAATGCCGCGAACGAGGCAAAGAAGGCGCTGCTCGAGCGCTTCAAGGCAAAACCGGCGGCGGATGATCCGACAGTGCTGGCTCGCCAGGCCGAACGCAAGGCTATCCTTGAGGCCCGCGCCATCCGCGAGGCGGAAAAGGCAAGGCTGAAGCAGGAAAAGCTGGCGCGCGAAGCGGCCCAGAAGGCCGAGCGCGAGGCGATTGCTGAAGCGGCGCGTCTTGCGGCGGAAGCTGCGGCGGCCGAAGAGGCCAAGCGCCGCGAGGCCGAGGACTCCGAGCGCATCGCTTTCGAACTCGCCGATGAGGCCGCGCGCAAGGCCAAGCGTGACGCACGCTACGCCGCTCGCAAGGCACGCGTCGGCCGCACGCCTCCGGGCTTCTCCGCCCGCTAGAGCAATTCCAGGAAAAATGGTTCAGGGTCGCCGAAAGCGGCCCTGAACGCGTTTGTGCTGCGGATAACGGGCTAATGCATGTCGCGCAAAAGTGACCTCGGTTTTGCGATAACGACATGCATGAAAACAAAGGCTTAAAGCGCATCGCGTGAATCCGTTTCGACGCGACGCGCTTTTAGGCGACCAGTTTCAGCCCGACGATGCCGCAGACGATCAGGCCGATACAGGCGAGCCGGACAATCGTCGCGGGCTCGCCGAGCAGCCAGATGCCGAGCAGCGCCGTGCCGACGGTGCCGATTCCGGTCCACACCGCGTAGGCCGTGCCGACGGGCAGCGTCTTCAGCGCCAGCCCGAGCAGGCCGAGGCTGACGATCATCGAGGCAATGGTGAGAAGGGTCGGCAGCGGCTTCGAGAAGCCGTCGGTATATTTGAGGCCGATCGCCCAGCCGATCTCGAACAGGCCGGCGAAGAAAAGAAGAATCCAGGACATCGAAGACACTCCGTCATTCCGGCATCACTTGAGATGCCTGGTGGCGGGTCGTCCCGGCCGGTTTTCGGGGAAGCGAGGTCGTCCTCGCCCTTGATATGGGGTGGCCTGTTTCCCGATCAACAAAACACCGGCAGCATTGTCATGCCGCCGGTTCAAAGTCTGCGTTGAGCCGGATCGACCGAATTTCGTCCGCTTACTTTTCCTTTATGCGCATCGCCTTGACCGGCGGCGCCTTCGGAGCCGGGGCCGCAGCGGGCTTCTTGGCGTCCTTCTTCGGCTTGCGGGCTTCCTTGCCCGCCTTCATCGCACCTTTAGCCATGATTCGCTCCTCCGATTGTGGACGTGCAAGTGAAACAAGAGAAATGCCGGACCGCAAGAGGCCCGCCTCGCTTGCGAAGCCGTCCAGCCGGATGTCAACCGGTTTCCCGACGCCTTGCTGGCTCGAGCGCGCTGTGGTGGCTTGAACTTCGGACTGCCTGGCGCATTGTCTGTGGAGTTTCGCCTGGGCGGGCATCAATGCTCGGGCGCGCCGGGAGATCGAATGGCAGGACATAGCGGGTCAAGACGAGTGATCTATGCCGCGCTCGCCGGCAATTTGGCGATCGCGCTGACCAAATTCGCGGCTGCGTTCTTCACCGGTTCGTCCTCCATGCTGTCGGAAGGCGTGCATTCGCTGGTCGACACCGGCAATGGCGGTCTCCTGCTCTATGGCATGCACCGCGCCGCGCGGCCGCCCGACCGCACCCACCCGCTCGGCCACGGACGCGAGCTCTATTTCTGGAGCTTCATCGTGGCGCTTCTGGTGTTCGCGCTCGGCGCCGGCGTTTCCTTCTATGAGGGCGTTATCCACATCATGGCGCCCGAACCGGTCGTCAATGCCAAGGTCAACTACATCGTGCTTGCCCTCTCCTTCGTCTTCGAGGGCAGCTCATGGCTGGTGGCGCTGAAGGAGTTCCGGCAGCAGAAGGGTAAGCAAGGCTGGCTGCAGGCTGTGCAATCGAGCAAGGATCCGAGCGTCTACACGGTGCTGTTCGAGGACAGCGCCGCGCTGCTTGGCCTTATCGTCGCCTTCGCCGGCATCCTGTCGGCCGAACTTCTGGAAATCCCCGAGCTCGACGGCGTCGGCTCGATCGGCATCGCCATCATCCTGGGCGCCACGGCCATCTTCCTGGCGCGCGAGAGCAAGGGCCTGCTGCTGGGTGAACCTGCCTCGTCCGAAGTGCAGAAGAAGGTGCTGGCGATCGTCCAGGAGGATCCGGCGGTCCAGCGGGCGAACGGAATCCTGAGCGTCCATATCGGTCCGGAGGAAATCGTCGCGGGTTTGAGCATCGAATTCGAGGATCATCTCACCGCGCCCGAGATCGAGGCCTGCGTCGAGCGCCTGGAGGCAAGGCTGAAGCAGGAAATGCCGCAGATATCCAGGCTCTTCGTCAAGCCGCAAACGACTGGCACATGGGAGCAGCGGCGCGAGGCCATCGCCGAGGCTTCGGACGAGAGTTAGGTTCAACGCAACGAACTTCGTGAGGAGGAAAGCTGATGAAGATCGACGGCGGATGCCACTGCGGCGCGATCGCCTATGAGGCGGAGGTCGATCCGCAAAAGACCTCGATCTGCCACTGCACCGACTGCCAGCAGCTGACCGGCACGGCCTTTCGGGTCACCGTTCCGGCGCCGGAAAGCGACTACCGGATCACCAGGGGCGCGCCGAAGATCTACATCAAGGTCGTGGCAAGCGGCGCCAGGCGCGCCCAGGCTTTTTGTGCCGACTGCGGCTCGCATCTTTATGCAACGTCGGTCGGCGATGGTCCGAAGGTTTATGGGATCAGGGTCGGGACCGCGCGGCAGCGTCAGGACTTGGTTCCCAGACAGCAGAAATGGCACCGGTCGGCCCTGCGCTGGCTTCCGGAATTCGAGGGCATGGCGACGACGGAAGAGCAATAGCGCTATCGGATCGGCCAGCTGGCGCGAGCCTTGGCGATTGGCCGAATCTTCCGCGACTACTCGTCGCCCTCGACGACGCGCAGCCTGAGCTGACCCGTCTTTGAATCGGCCACGCGCGCCCCGGCCTCGACCTTGGCCGGCCCGTTGCGCGGCGGCTCGGCCTCGCCCTCGGCAAACTCCAGCGCCTCGATCTTCTGGCCGCGCTTGGTCACTTTCGACGTCGACACCAGGATGTCGTCGATGTCCTTGGTCGCCTGGCCGAAATGCGTCTGCAGCCGGCGCACCCGCTCGTCGACCCGCGCCACATCCTCCATCAGCCGGATGACCTCGCCCTGGATCAGATGCGCCTGCTCGCGCATGCGGGCGTCCTTCAGGATCGACTGGATGACCTGGATCGACAGCATCAGCAGCGAGGGCGAGACGATGACGACGCGGGCGCGGTGCGCCTTCTGCACCACCGCCTCGAAATTCTCGTGGATTTCGGCGAACACCGATTCCGACGGCACGAACATGAAGGCGGTGTCCTGCGTCTCGCCCTGGATCAGATATTTTTCAGCGATATCGCGGATATGTATCTCGATGTCGCGCCGAAAAGCCTGCGCCGCCGCCTTCTGCATGTCGGCGCCCTCGGCGGCCCGGATGGCGTTCCAGGCTTCGAGCGGGAACTTGGCATCGACGGCCAGCATCGGCGCGCCGTTCGGCATCCGCACCAGGCAGTCGGGCCGGCTGCCGTTGCTCAGACTGGCCTGGAATTCGTAGGCGCCGTGCGGCAGGCCGTCGGCGACGATCGCCTCCATCCGCGACTGGCCGAAGGCGCCGCGCGTCTGCTTGTTGGAGAGGATTGCCTGCAACTGCACGACCTGGCCGGCCAAGGACTGGATGTTGCCCTGCGCGGTGTCGATCACCGCCAGCCGCTCCTGCAGCTTGGCCAGGCTCTCATGCGTCGACTTGGTCTGCTCGGCCATGGTCTGGCCGAGACGCCCGGTCATGGCGTCGAGCCGTTGTCCGAGCGACTGGGTGAGCTCGGCCTGCCTCGCCCCAAAAACTTCGGCGATCGCGCCCATGCGCCCCTGCATCTCGGCCTGCGCCTGCATAATGTCGGCCATCCTCGCCTCGGCATCGCGGGCATGGTCGGCGGCTTCGGCGGCCGCCACCGCGCGCGCGCCGGCCGCGCGCCACAAGGCGACCACGAGCGCCACGAACAGCGCAAGCAGAAGGACTGCGCCGAAAGCCAGCGCCTGGCCAAACGTGATGGTCGTGGCGCCAAGCCGCGCGATGGGCTCGGAAAGCGTGGAGGTCATGTCGTTCATTTGGCCAGCATAACCGATTCGGCCGCCTGGCACAGATCAAAACGTGAACAAGCCAAAGATGCCCCGGTTGACGCTTTTCAAGCGAGGTCTTAGGTGAGACGCCATGTCGATCAAGCCTCTCATCATCCTTCCCGATCCTGTCCTGCGCCAGGTTTCCGAGCCGGTCGAGCGCGTCGACGCCGATTTGCGCAAGTTGGCCGACGACATGCTCGACACCATGTATGACGCGCCGGGCATCGGCCTTGCGGCGATCCAGGTCGGCGAGCCGCGGCGGCTGCTGGTCATCGACCTCGCCAAGGAAGGCGAGCCGCCGGAGCCGCATGTCTTCATCAATCCGGAAGTGCTCGAAAGTTCCGACCAGCGTTCCGTCTATGAGGAAGGCTGCCTGTCGATCCCAGACTATTATGCCGAGGTCGAGCGCCCGGCTTCGGTGCGGGTGAAGTATCTCGACCGCGACGGCAAGCTGCAGGAAATGCAGGCGGAAGGCCTGATGGCCACCTGCCTGCAGCACGAGATCGACCATCTCAACGGCGTATTGTTCATCGACCACATCTCGAAGCTGAAGCGCGACATGGTGGTGAGGAAGTTCAAGAAGCTCGCCAAGGACAAGGTGCCGGGCAAGATGGTGGGCTAGGGGCGGTCTGGACCGCGCGAGCACCTGGAGCTGCCATGAAACAGGATCGCAAGACGTCATGCCGCTTCGCGTCATCTTCATGGGCACGCCGGATTTTTCCGTGCCGACCTTGCGCGCCATCGCCGAGGCCGGCCACGAGATCGCGGCCGTCTACACCCAGCCGCCGCGCGCCGCCGGCCGGCGCGGGCTGGAGCTGACGCCCTCGCCGGTGCAGCGCGAGGCCGAGCGGCTGGGGCTCGAAATGCGCACGCCGACATCGCTGAAAGGCGAGGCCGAGCAGCAGGCCTTCGCCGCCTTGCGGGCCGATCTCGCGGTCGTCGTCGCCTACGGATTGCTGTTGCCGAAAGCCGTTTTGGACGCGCCGAGGCTGGGCTGTCTGAACGGCCACGCCTCGCTTTTGCCACGCTGGCGTGGTGCTGCTCCCATCCAGCGCGCGATCATGGCCGGCGATGCGGAGACCGGCATGATGATCATGCGCATGGAAGAAGGTTTGGACACCGGGCCGGTGGCAATGGTTGAAAAAGTCGCCATCGCACCCGATATGACGGCCGGCGAATTGCACGACCTCCTGATGGTTCAGGGCGCTTCGCTGATGGTTGAGGCACTCGCCCAGTTGGGGATAAATTGTCTGACATTTGCCCAACAGGCGACGGCAGGGGTGACCTACGCCCGAAAGATCGATAAATCGGAGACACGCGTAGACTGGACGCGGCCTTCTGGCGAAGTCCACAATCACATTCGCGGCCTCTCGCCCTTTCCGGGCGCGTGGTGCGAGGTCGAAATTGGCGGCCGCATGGAGCGGCTGAAACTGCTTCGCTCGACGCTCTCGGATGGCGTCGGCGAGTCGGGAGGAATTCTCGATGACCGGCTGACGGTCGCCTGCGGGTCGGGCGCGGTCAGGCTGGTCGAAGTTCAACGGGCGGGCGGAAGGCCTGCCGCCGCGCAGGAGTTTTTGCGCGGAGCCAAGATCGAAAAAGGAACGAAACTCACATGAGCATGATGTCGATACGCGCGGCGACGCCGCGGGATCGCGAGGCGATCCGCCTCGTCGAAGAGCATGCCTTTGGCCAGCAGGCGGAAGCCGGCCTGGTCGACGCGATTGTCACTGGCGGCGATGCCGTCGTCGAACTGGTTGCCGAGGAAGACGGCCAGGTCGTCGGCCATATTCTTTTCTCGCGGCTTTTCGTGCAGAACGGCGCCAAGCAGTTCGCCGCTGTCGCGCTGGCGCCGCTGGCGGTCGAGCCCTCCTTCCACGGCACCGGCATCGGCGGCGCGCTGATCCGCGAGGCGCATGTCCGGCTCAAGGAAGCCGGCGAGACGCTGGCCGTGGTTCTGGGCGATCCGGTCTATTACGGCCGCTTCGGCTACACCCACGCCCGCGCCGGAAAGTTCGAAAGCGAATATCAGGGCGAGGCGCTGCAGGCGCTCGCCTGGGGCGACTCGCCCGAGACCGGCAAGCTGGTCTACGCTTCAGCCTTCACCGCTTTAGCCGCCTAGGTTAAGGCGAAAGCACAGCTGGCATGCCGCGTTTTCGGCTCGATATCGAATATGACGGCAGCCAGTTCGCCGGCTGGCAGCATCAGGCCGACCAGCCCTCGGTGCAGCAGGCGATCGAGCAGGCGATCGAAAAGTTCTGCGGCGAGGCCGTGAGAATACGTGCCGCCGGCCGCACCGATGCCGGCGTGCACGCCACTGCCCAGGTGGCGCATGTCGACCTGGCCAAAGCGTGGTCGGGCGACAAGGTGCGCGATGCGGTGAACGCCCATCTGCAGGCGGCTGGCGCGCGCGTCGCCATCCTGAAAGCGGCCGTCGTCGCCGACGGTTTCGACGCGCGCTTTTCCGCCACCGGCCGCCACTATCTCTATCGCATTCTCAATCGCCGGGCGCCGGCGGCGCTGGAAAAGGGCAAGATCTGGTGGGTGCCGAAGCGCCTCGACGCCGAGGCCATGCATGAGGCTGCCAAGGTGCTCCTCGGCCGGCACGATTTCACCACCTTCCGCTCCACCCAGTGCCAGGCCGAAAGCCCGGTCCGCACGCTTGACCGCCTCGACGTCAGCCGCGATGGCGACTTCATCGAGGTGCGCAGCTCGGCCCGCTCTTTTCTGCACAACCAGGTTCGCTCGATGGTCGGCTCGCTGAAGCGCGTCGGCGACGGCTCCTGGGGCGCCGCCGATCTCAAGGCGGCGCTCGAAGCGCGCGACCGCGCGGCCTGCGGCCAGGTAGCGCCGCCGGATGGGCTGTTTCTTGTCGGGGTGGATTATCCGCAGGACGCCTGAGGGCGGCGCTTCACGGTTTCTTCTGGGAATGGGTCTCGTGGCGCTTGCGCGGCCGTTCGGCCATTTCCGCAGGCGAAATGACTTTGCCGGGATTTGTCTTCAACGCATCATAGGTCGGAGCGACTTCCTCGCGGAGCCAACGCTCCACCGCGGCGTCGCGCTCCTGAAGGGCGCGAAGCCCCGCGCGGATGACTTCGCTGCTGGTCGCATAGGTGCCCGAGCGGACGAGCTGGTCGATGAAGGCGGCTTGCTCGGCCGGCAGGCTGAAGGTGCGTTTTTCGGCAGCGGACAGGGGGTTAGCGCTCCGCGAGGACGGCAGTATGAAATTATCATACTTTCCGGCTCAAAAATGAAGACGTCGTCCGTCTGGCAAAGATCAGCCCGTCGTGCCGTCCGGTATGTCGATGCCGAGCAGTGCCTGCAAGCCGAACAGGACGAGCAGCGAGGCAATGAACATGCCGACGAACACGGTGGTGCCTACGGCGGCGCCCCTGCCGATCGATGCATTGGTCATGCGCCATGTCAGCACCATCGAGAGCGCGAACAGGAACAGCGACACGAGGCTGTTCACGTCGCTGGTCGAAGGCAGGAAGAGCCTGAGCAGCGCCGAGGGCAGCATCAGCCAGGCGATGATCGCCGACGTCCAGTTGGAAGCGACGACATAGTGGACGAAGCGGCCGCCGATGCCGGCGCGCGGCGCGACCAGCGCGAGCGCCACCAGCGGCAGCACCCAGGAGCCGATATCGACGGTCGCCAGCCGTATCAGCATGCCGAGGCGTCCGGCGAAGGCGTCCGGATCGCCGATCTCATTGGCGATGCCGACCCAGCCGACGATCAGCGCCGGCGCCGCTACGACAATGGCGAAGAAGGAATTCCAGAAACCGTCGGCCGAAAGGTCGAGCAGGCGCAAGCCGTCGGCCTTGCCGAACATCAGCCGCCAGGCGCCGGCCAGCGAAGCATAGGTTTCGTCCGCCGAAAGCATGGTCACAAAAGGCCTTGTCCGAACCAGTCTTCGATGAAGCGTTCGTAGATTTGCGTCAGCGTCTCGAGGTCGGCAAGCGCGACGCGCTCGTCCACCATATGCATGGTCTTGCCGACCAGGCCGAACTCGACCACCGGGCAATAATCCTTGATGAAGCGCGCGTCCGACGTACCGCCGGAGGTGGAGAGCGCCGGCGTCTTGCCGACCACCGCCTTGACCGATCTGCCCAGCGTATCGATCAGCTTTTCGTCACGCGTGAGGAAGACATGGCTCGGCCGATCGCGCCAGACAAGCTCGTACTCGACCGGCGCTTTCTTGCCCGGCCGGTATTTCTTGCGCCCGGCGGCCTGGTCGAGCCGGTTGTGGATATCGGCCTGGACGGTCTCCGCATCCCAGGTGTCGTTGAAGCGGATGTTGAAAATGGCCGTCGCCTTGGCCGGGATGACGTTGGTCGCCGGATTGCCGACATCGATCGACGTCACTTCGAGGTTGGTCGGCTGGAAATCCTTGGTTCCCTTGTCGAACACCGGATGGAGCAGCGCGTCGACCAGGCTGATGAGCCCGCGCACCGGGTTGTCGGCAAGCTGCGGATAGGCGGCATGGCCCTGGCGTCCATTGACGGTCACGCTGCCCGACAGCGAACCGCGCCGGCCGATCTTGATCATGTCGCCGAGCGCATCCGGATTGGTCGGTTCGCCGACGATCGAGGCATCCCATTTCTCGCCCTTGGCCGCCGCCCAGTCGAGCAGCTTCGTCGTGCCGTTGATGGCCGGTCCTTCCTCGTCGCCGGTGATCAGCAGCGACACCGAGCCCTTTGGCCCGCCATTCTTCGCGACATGGCGCGCCACCGCGGCAATGAAGCAGGCAATGCCGCCCTTCATGTCGACGGCGCCGCGGCCATACATCTCGCCATTGGCGATTTCGGCGGCGAAGGGTGGATGCGTCCAGGCCGCCTCGTCGCCCACCGGAACGACATCGGTATGGCCGGCAAACATCAGATGCGGGCCGTTGCCCGAGCGCCGCGCATAGAGGTTTTCGATGTCCGGCGTGCCGTCTTCCGAGAAGACCGGTCGCTCGACCGAGAAGCCGAGCGGCTTCAGCATATGCTCCAGCGCGGCAAGCGCCCCGCCTTCGGCGGGCGTCACGGAAGGGCAACGGATCAGGGCGGCAAGATTCGCGGCGGGATCGGTCGGCAATGTCATGGGCAAAGCGATAGTCGAAAGCGTTTGTCGTGTCACGATGGCAGATCATCGCCGGTCATGCCGCCGACAATATGGTTTTCGTGGCGTATAAATGCATGTCGCCCGGAAGTGTGGGCAGCGGTTCCGGGAAAACGACATGCATAATAGCAAGTTGCGGGCCAAGCCAGGACGAATGCATGGCCAGTGAAACAAGCACCATCGCGATAGCCGGCGCCGGCAGCATTGGCTGCTATGTCGGCGGCTGCCTGGTGCTCGCCGGACGCAAGGTCGTCTTCCTCGGCCGCGGCCGCGTCGTCGAGGCCATGCGCGAAAGCGGGCTGCGCGCCAGCGATCTTGACGGCCGCGACCGCCGCGTCGAAGCGCGAGCGATTTCGGCCACGGACGATCCGGCGGAAGCACTCCCCGATGCGGACGTCATCCTGGTGACGGTGAAGAGCGGCGCAACCGCGGAGATGGCCGGGCTGATCGCCGCCCACGGGCGCCCGGATGCCGTAGTGGTCAGCCTGCAGAACGGCGTCGACAATGCGGACAGGTTGCGCGCCGCGCTTCCTGGACGGCGGGTGCTGACCGGCATGGTGATGTTCAACGTCGTCCTGTCGCCCGATGGCGAGGCGCCGTTGCGTGCGCACCGCGCCAGCCAGGGCGAGGTGATGATCAACGACGGCGACGACGGCCTTGTCGATCTGCTCGACGTCGACGGGCTTGCCGTCGAAGCGCGCACCGACATGAAGGCGGTGCAGTGGGGCAAATTGCTGATGAACCTCAACAATGCCCTCGTCGCGCTTTCCGACCTGCCGCTGGCGAAGCAGCTCGCCGACCGAAGCTGGCGCGTCATCCTGGCTGGCCAGATCGATGAAGCGCTCGCCGCGATGAGGGCGGCGGGCATAGCGCCGGCGCGCATCACCGGCCTGCCGCCGGCGCTGCTGCCGAAAGTGCTGCGGTTGCCCGACTGGCTGTTCGGGCTTCTGGCGCGCCGCATGCTGGCGATCGACCCTCAGGCGCGCTCGTCGATGTGGGACGACCTCAAACGCGGCCGCCCGACCGAGATCGACGAATTGCAGGGCGCGGTCATTCGCCTGGCCAGGCGAACGGGCGCCCCGACACCGGTCAACGAACGCGTCACCGCGCTGGTGCGTCAGGCGGAAGCGGCAAAGCGCGGTCCGCCTGGTCTTAGGCCGGAAATGGTCAGCGGCGGTCCTCGATCAGCGTGATCTTCTGCCAGATCTTGCGCGACAGGTTGGAGGACAGGTTCTCGATGTCGTTGACCGCATTGACGACGACATCGTCGTTGACCGACTGCGCGAACAGCGCCGCGATCTTGCCGGTGATCGACAGCATCTCCGAGCAATAGTCGAGATAGCGCGCCAGGTCGGCGGGGTTGGTGATGCGAGCGGGCGAGTGCGAGGTCGGCTTGAAGTCGGCCGACAGCGTCGCCGGATCCTTGGTCAACTGGTGCATGTCGATGACATGGATCAGCGAGCGCAGCCCGTGCAGCTGCCGGAACACTTTCTTGCGCTTGATCCGCTCCTCGGCGCGGATCAGCGCCAGCAGGCCGAGCACCGCCAGGATCACGGTGTTGATCGTCGCCTCGATGCCCTGCATCGACTGCACGGCATCGTCGGCGCCCGAAATGCGGTCGAGCGGCAGGATGGTGCCGACGAACAGGAACATCGCCACGCCGGCGATGAAGGCCGCGACGATGACGCCGCGCAGCCACCAGATCGGCGCTTCCAGCTGCTTGGCGGCCTTGGCGAGGTCCCGCGACAGCGACACCAGTTCGGCGGCGACGGCGCGCAGGCCCCTTTCCGGGAAACGCTCGGCGACACGCTCCTCCAGCCTTTGGGCGGTCTCGATGATCCGCGTCGGATCGAGCGTGCGGTAGCGCATGGCGACCTCAGCTATCGCCCGGCGCGTTGGCGCGCCTGCCGTAGCGGTTCGGTCCGGGATCGCTGCGGAAACAGGCGAGGATGATGAGCAGGATGGGACCGATGATCAGCGAGATCAGCGCAAAATAGGTCGGCTTGCCGAAATCATGGAAGCGCTTCGCCGTCACCGCGAACGTGGCCCAGGCCGAGATCAGCAGCACGCCCCAGCATATCATGGCCCAGTTCTGGCTGGCGCTCGTGTTCAGCTCCACCCGCGCGAACTGGTAGAACGGGAAAAACTGGACAAGCACCAGCAAAATCCCGGCCAGCGCATAGGCGACCGGGCTCAGCCGCCCCGAAAGGCTGAAGAACAGCCAGAGGAATTGCGATCTTTCAGACACTAGCGTCCGCTCCGTGGTGGAGGATCAGTCGCGCAGCAATTCGTTGATCGAGGTCTTGGAACGGGTCTTGGCGTCGACGCGCTTGACGATGACGGCGCAGTAGAGACTGGGACCCGGCTCGCCATTGGGCAGCGGCTTGCCCGGCAGCGATCCGGCGACCACCACCGAATTCGGCGGCACTTCGCCGTAAAAGACCTCGCCGGTGGCGCGGTCGACGATCTTGGTCGACTGGCCGATGAACACGCCCATGCCGAGCACCGAGCCTTCGCGCACGATGCAGCCCTCGACCACTTCGGAGCGCGCGCCGATGAAGCAATTGTCCTCGATGATGGTCGGGCCGGCCTGCATCGGCTCCAGCACGCCGCCGATGCCGACGCCGCCGGAAAGATGCACGTTCTTGCCGATCTGGGCGCAGGAGCCGACCGAGGCCCAGGTGTCGACCATGGTGCCCGAATCGACATAGGCGCCGACATTGACGAAGGACGGCATTAGCACCGCGCCCGGCGCGACATAGGCCGAGCGGCGCACGATCGAGGACGGCACGGCGCGGAAGCCGGCCTTCTCGAAGTCGACTTCGCTCCAGCCGTCGAACTTGGATGGCACCTTGTCCCACCACACCGCCTGGCCGGGACCGCCCTTGATGATCTCCATCGGGTTCAGCCGGAAGGAGAGCAGCACCGCCTTCTTCAGCCACTGGTTGACGTGCCACTGGCCGTCGTCCCGCCGCTCGGCGACGCGAGCGACGCCGCGATCGAGCAGGTCGAGCGCCGCCTGGATGGCGTCGCGCGTCTCGCCGCGCGTCGCGGTCGAAATCGTGTCGCGCTCCTCGAAGGCCTTTTCGATGGTCTTTTCGAGGCTCGCCAGATCGGGCTTCGACATGATTTCGCTCCATTACCAAGCTGTTAAGGGGCTGCGCCTTAACCTGTTTAAAAGTCGCGCGGACCCTATGTTAAGGCTCAATGGGGGTCAATCGCGCCTGCGTCACGGGACGGCGCAAGTAAGGGAATTGGACGGGTGGATTCGATGACTCCCATGGAAAAGGCGGGATGGACGCCGCTGCCGCATTCGGACGAGGATCTGGAACGCTCGAAAGGCGTGCCGGATACCCCGCAGACACGCGCCGAGACCTACCGGCTGGCCTGGAACGATCCCGAGTTCATGACGCGTCGCGAATTGCGCGCCGTGCGGCTGCAGCTCGAGCTCCTGAAGCCGGAAATGATCCTGGCCGAACGCGGCATTCGCTCGACCGTCATCCTGTTCGGCGGCGCCCGCCTGCCCGAACCGGGTGGCGAGGCCTGGGCGGCGAAGAACGAGACGCAGAAGAAGAACCTCGAGGCGAACAGCAAATACTACGAGGAAGCGCGCAAATTCGCCCGCCTGTGCTCGCAGCAGTCGGCCACCTCCTATTATCGTGAATATGTCGTGGTGACCGGTGGCGGGCCTGGCGTCATGGAGGCCGGCAACCGCGGCGCCGACGATGTCGGCGCGCCGTCGATCGGCTTGAACATCGTTTTGCCGCACGAGCAGGCGCCCAACGCCTATGTCACGCCGGAGCTCTGCTTCAACTTCCACTACTTCGCCATCCGCAAGATGCATTTCGTCATGCGCGCCAAGGCGGTCGCGGTGTTTCCGGGCGGCTTCGGCACGATGGACGAGTTCTTCGAGACGCTGACGCTCATCCAGACGGGACGCATGGAGCGCGTCCCGGTCATCCTGTTCGGCAAGGCATTCTGGCAAAGGGCGATCGATCTCGACTTCCTCGCCGAGCAGGGCACGATCTCGCCCGGCGATCAGGACATCATCGATTTCGTCGACACGGCCGACGAAGCCTGGGACATCATCCGCCGCTTCTACAAGCTCTGAAAGCGCGGCCCCGGAAGCGCAACCTGCCGGTTCGCCTACACCGGCAGTTCGATCAGCCAGCCATTCGAGTGCGCGAAGCGCACGATGGCGGCGCGGGAGTGAAGTTCGAGCTTGTCGGTTGCCCTGGTGCGATAGGTTTCGATCGTCTTTATGCTGAGGCTGAGCCGCGACGAGATTTCCTTGTTGCTGTAACCGAGCGCCACCAACTGGATGACCGACCGCTCCCGTTCGCTGAGATTGCCCGGATCGCCCTGCGCGGCGCCGCGTGGGCTCAATATGCGCGCCGCAAGCGCCGGGTCGACATAGTTGTCGCCGGCCAACACGCATCGGATGGCCTGCAGCAGGTCCGTCGCGGTCGACCGCTTGACCACGAAGCCGCGCCCGCCCGCCGCCAGCACCTGGCGCAGGCAGCCCGGGTCCTCATGCGCCGTCAGCGCTATGCAGCTGACCTCGGGAAAGCGTTCGCCAAGCCGCTCGATCAGCGTGACCCCGTTGATGCCCGGAAGCGATATGTCGACCACCGCGACGTCGGGCAGCGACTTGCCGATCCCCTCGAGGGCATCGTCGGCATTGCCGGCCAGTCCGACGATCGTCAGATCGTCCTGGCTGTTGATCATCGCCCCGACCCCCGACAGGATGATCGGGTGGTCATCGACCACAAATATCCGTCTGCAGCACACCTTTAACCTCCATCAGTCGATGAAAGAGCCTCTCGCCTGGAGCGGGCCCTCTTGTTCTTGATGGTCTAGGCAACTGCCCCGCCTGGCGCGGGACGCCCGTCTGTCCTGGCAGGCCTGAACGGCCGCAACGGGTAAGCCATCCCCCGCCTAACCCAATGATGCCGCACTGTAAGCCGCGGCTAATGTCCGGGATGTGCAGCGCTTCACGTAATCCCACCTGACGCCGAAGATGCCGTTTCAGACCCGATCGCATCGTTGCCGGCTCGAAGCCGCCGGTCAGCCGGCGAGGGGCACATCGGCGTAAATGGTGGTCCCCTTGCCCCAGGCGGTTTCAACCGACAATTCGCCGCCGACCAGCGCCAGCCGCTCCCGCATTCCGGCAAGTCCCAAATGGCCCGGACCGGGTTCGGCGCTGCCGTCAAAACCGCGGCCGTCATCCTCGATCGTCAGGCGCATCCGATCGTCCTGGATGTGCGCCGTGACGCTGACGCGGCTCGGCGCGGCATGCTTGCCGATATTGGTGAGCGCTTCCTGGGCAATGCGGTACAGCGTGAGCGCGATCTCGGCAGGCGGCGGGCTCGACAGGGCTTCAAGGTCCATCTCGCATGCAATGCCGAGTTGACCGCAAAGCATGGTTGTCAGGTCCTCGACCGAAGCCTTGAAGCCGAGGCGATCGAGGTCCGCGGGTCGCAGGCTCCAGGCGGCGTCATGCACCCTGGCGCTCAGCTGGTCGATAAGCATCGCGGCGCGCTTGAGGCGGGCGTCCATCTCCGGCGAGCCGGCGCGAACGATGTGCAATTCGAGCGCGACGCTGGCGAGCATCTGGCCCAGATCGTCATGCAGCTCGCGCGACAGGCGCAGGCGCTGCTCTTCCTGCACGGCAACCAGATGCCGCGCCAGGCCACGGCGCTTTCTCGAGCTATCGTCTTTGCCGGTGTCGATGCCACCCTCCATCGACTTCTTTTCCGTCAACGCCGCGAAGTGCCGGCCCCGCGAGAAGAGGCACAAGGGTTGATGCTCCGCGTAATATACACCCGGCATATGCCTTTATGCCTGTCAGTTTTTTCCCGATCACTTCAACTTTCCCTGACACGGGGATCAGCAGAAAAACCGACGGCACCTGCCGATCAGCCCGAATTCATGGGCGCTATTTCTGCGTGCATCCTTGGAGCGTCCTCTCGGTCATCTTGAACTGGCCGGGAAGCTCAACACAAACCAAGGAGAACGTCATGAAAAAGATCATCCTGGCCGCGGCTGTCCTGTCGGCCCTGACTGGTTCGGCATCCGCATTTTCGGTCGGTAGCGGCAACGGCAACGGCAACGGCAATGTCGGCGTCGGCAACGGCAACGGAAATGGAAACGCCAACATGGGTGCCTTCAGCGGCAACTATAACGGCAACCTCAATGCCGGCGCCGCCAACGGCAACGGCAACGGGAACGGGAACTTCGGCCTCGGCAACGGCAACGTGAACGGCAACGGCAACTTCGGCCTCGGCAACGGCAATGCCAACGGCAACGGCAACTGGGGCGCCGGTAGCGGCAACGGAAACGGCAACGCCAACCACTAGCGTCGCCAACTTCAGCGTCGCCAAGCTTTAACTTGGAAAGACGCAGACGTCTCTGGGATCGCCGAGCCACGCGCCCGTCCCCCGCGCAAGGCTATCGCGACATGTCGCCGGCGGTCCCAGTCCTTTTCGAAACAGGTGCAATTTCAAAAAGCTAAGCCATGGAAGGAGCTCGCAGATGAAACGCTACGTCATATCGGCGCTATGCCTGGGGTTGTTGAGTGCAACCGCGGCGAAGGCTGACACCGCGACGGGCAGCCAGGCCTTCGGCATGTCGGCTGTCCAAGGAGCGGTCGGCAAATACGGCCAAGCCATCGGTTCGAACGTCAGGAGCATGAACCCGCTCGGCAACTTCGGCGGCAATGTCGGCTACAAGAACAGCGGTACCGGTAATGTCGGCGCCTTCAACAGCGGCACCGGCAATGTCGGCGCCTTCAACGGCAACAGCAACACCTCGCCGACAAGCGGCAACAGCAACATTGGCGCCTTCAACGGCAACTCCAACACCGGCCAATACAACGGCAATAGCAACATCGGTGCCGGCAACGGCAACTTCAACGGCGGCAACTTCAACGGCAACGGCAATGTCGGCGGCTTCAACGGCAACTCCAACGGCCGGGGGAACCGCTGATGACCAGTTTGAGATCAGCCGCGTCCGTTCGGCCTCGCCAGCGCGGCGTGGCGGCGAGGCTGCTTGACGGAAACAGCCTCGCGCTCGGCGCGCTGCTTGCCGCGATCCTGGCTGCCGACGCCTCGACCCTGGTCAGGATTGCCGACCTTCCGATCGGCGTCGGCGTGACCAACGCTCTCGGCAACACCGGCAATTTCAACGGCAACGGCAATTCCGGCAACTTCAACGGCAATGGCAACAGCGGCAATTTCAACGGCAACGGCAATGCCGGAAGTTTCAGCGGCAACTTCAATGGCGGCAGCTTCAACGGCAACGCCAATTGCGGCAACGGCCACGGCAACGGCTACTCGTCCGACGGCAATGGCAACGGCAGGGGAGCCGGCAGCACTCCGGACTTGTGCCGGTTTTTGAAGGAGCTGAACGGCCGACTGGGACTGCCGCCCGGCACGATTCCGGATTTCGATTAGGTCCTCGATACAAGACTGCAGGCCCATCGATAGGCCAGATATTCACCGCTCATTCGATGAAATCAGGGCAAACGCTGGGGATTGGCCGAAGCCTCCCAGCCTCGTCATTCTAGGGCGGAGCAGCCGCGAAGCGGCGTCGCGCAGACCCTGGAATCCATTCCGTGACCTGGGCCGTGGAATGCAGCAGAGCAGAATTCTGCACCGCGGCAACGCTCGAAAGCCACGGAATGGATCCTCGGGTCTACGCGCGTCGCTTCGCTCCTTGCTCCGCCCGTGGATGACGATCGCGATGGGCGTTTCGGCCAACCTCCCAGGCTTGCCCTATGCGAACATCGTTCAGGCCACGACCTCGACGATCGCGGTCAGGAAGCTGGCGAGATCGTCGGTGACGAAATCGACGTCGTCCTCGTTTGCAGGGTCGCGTTCCCAGATCTCCGAAAAGGTCGGCTCGAAATTGCGCGGCACCACCAGCACGGTCGTCATGCCGAGCGTTTTCGGCACGGCCAGATTGCGCGCCAGATCCTCGAACATCACCGCATTATGTCCGGTCACCGAGTGCAATTCGGCAAAACGCTCATAGGTCTGGCGCTCCGGCTTGGGATTGAGCCCCGCCGCGACGATGTCGAAGATGGCGTCGAAATGTTCCAGTATGCCGAGCTGGCGCGCGGTGCGCTCGGCATGCCTGCGGTCGCCATTGGTGAAGATGAATTTGCGCCCCGGAAGCTGGCGGATCGCCGCGCCCAGCACCGGATCCGGCACCAGCCGCGAATAGTCGATGTCGTGCACCTTCTCGAGGAAATCGTCGGGATCGATGCCGTGCCGCTTCATCAGCCCGTTCAGCGTTGTGCCGTATTCCAGGTAGAGCTCCTTCTGCAGCTTGCGCGCCTCGTCGCGCGAAAGCGTCAGCAACTCGCCGACATAGGCGGTCATCTTGACGTCGATCTGCGCGAACAGGTTCGAGTGATGCGGATAGAGCGTGTTGTCGAGGTCGAACACCCAGTCCGTGACATGGGCAAAGCGGGCAGGATCGGGTGTCATCGTCATACGCTTCTTATGGCACGCCGGCGCGGAGGTTATCCACAACTTATGCGCGTCACGAAGTGTGAAAATGGCGTCTCACTTCAAATTTTAAAAGTCTCGGAAAGGTCGCCTTCAGCGCTTGCTGGCACAGAGGCTATCCGTTGGGAGCAAGTGATGAGTCGCATATTTTTGAGGGCCGCTGCCGTGGCGTTCGCTTCGGTCGCTGCCTCGCTGTTGTTGACGCTGATTGTGGTTCCGGCAATGGGCTTTCCGATGAGCCGCACCGTCTGGCTGGCGTCGACGGTTTGCCCGCTCGTGCTCGCCTGGGCCGCCAGCGCCAGCAGCTTCTGGCAGAGCGACCGGTTGCAGAACGCCCATCGCGAGCTTGCCCGCGCCCATGCACAGCTTGCGGCGGCGCACAGGCGCCTGTCCGAAAAGGCAAGCCGCGACGACATGACCGGCATGCTCAACCGCGAAACCTTCTTTGCCGCGCTCGACGGGTCGCGGCGCAAGAGCGATCGCGGCGCGCTGCTCATCATCGACGCCGACCACTTCAAGAGGATCAATGACAGCTACGGTCATCTGACGGGAGACGAAGCGCTGCTTCTGATTGCCGGCGCCATCGAACGCGGCATTCGCAGCGGCGACATGCTCGGCCGCATCGGCGGCGAGGAATTCGCGGCTTTCCTGGTCGGCGCCAGCGAACCGGAAGCCAAGCATATCGCCGAGCGTATCCGCCGCGAGGTCGAACTGATCCGCTTCCGCCCCGTCGATGAGCGGACCGTGCCGCTCACGGTCTCGATCGGCGGCATAAGCTGCGGCGAGAGCGCTACCGTTTCCGATCTGATGCGCGCCGCCGATCGCAGGCTTTACGAGGCGAAGAACCGCGGCCGCAATCTTTCGATCCTCGACCGCGAACTCCCCGAGGCGGCATGAAGCCGCGGGCGTTAGGAAAACCCTAACCATGTCCATATTCAACCGCGCTGAACGTCCGGGTGTAACCCCGTTTTCACCTAGGTTTGGCACGGAATTGGCCTCCTCGGCGGCATGTGTGCCGTTCAGGAACGGCATGCGTGGATCGACGCCCCTATCGAGAGACGTGTCATGAGCAGGTTCATAAGAAAAATGTCGCGCCGCGCGATCGTGCAGGCGCTGATCGCGCTGCCCGCGCTGTCGCTGTTCCGCAACCAGCCGGCCGTGGCCGACCCCGATGAAATCGTCGAGATCAATGGCTGGATCCTGCGGCGGAGCGATCTCGCATGATCTTCGACAGCTACGAAGCCTACAAGCAGGCCGGCTTCAAACCCAAGGCCTGTATCCTCGGCTCCGGTCCAGCCGGTACGACGATCGCCAGGAAGCTCGGCGCAGCCGGCATCCCGGTCGTCGTCCTGGAGGCGGGTTCGCGCGAATTCAGCGACGAGTCGCAGGATTTCTATCGCGGCAGGACGGTCGGCGATTTCTATTTCGACCTCGACATCACCAGGCTGCGCTTCATGGGCGGCTCATCCAACCACTGGGCCGGCTGGTGCCGCGTGCTCGACAGCCAAGATTTCGAGCCCAAGGCCTGGGCGCCGGACACCGGCTGGCCGATCAGTCGCGCCGACATCGAACCCTACCTCGGCGAAGTCCACGACATCCTCGAGCTTCCCGACTTCCGCCCCGATGTGCCGGTTTCGGACGACATCCGCTGGGTGCAGTTGATCAAGAGCCCGGCGGTGCGCTTCGGCGAGAAGTTCGCCGACGAACTCGACAAGAGCAAGAACATCGCCGTCGTGCTCAACACCTACGCGACCGAGCTTACCGGCGACGGCAAGCGCGTCACCGGCGCGAAGCTCTGGTCGAACGGGCAGGACGCCGGCACCTTCGGCGCGGACTATTTCGTCATCTGCACCGGCGGGCTGGAAAACTCACGGCTGCTGTTATGGTCGAATGAGCGCTCGAATGGCGGCGTGGTGCCGAACGCGACGGCGCTCGGCCGCTACTGGATGGAGCATCCGACCTTCGAGGGCGGCAATGCCATCCTCGCCAGTTACTCAGAGTTCGAGGTCGACGCCTCGAACGAAGCCTTCTTCTCGCCGACGCTTGCCGCGATGGAGCGGCTGCAGATCATGAATTTCGGCATCCGGCTGATCGAGTCGCCCTATCCTAATGTCAAGAAGCTGATCGCCGATCTCGCCTGCACCGCGCCCAACATGGCGGAGTGGATGTCGTCCCAACTGGACCAAAGGCTGCACTGCGCGGCCCAGCTTTACGTCGCCTGGGAACAGGCGCCGCTTGCCTCCAACCAGATCGAGCTGTCGAAGGTCGATGTCGACCACGCCGGCGTGCCGCGCATCGAATTGCATTGGAAGAAGTTGCCGCTCGAGCGCCGCACGCTGCTCGAAGGCCTGAAGCTTTTCGGCACGACCATGGCGCAGAAGAATCTCGGCCGCGTCCGCATCGACGACTGGATCAGCAATGGCGACGATTATCCGACCAATGAGGAAACGGCCGGCCACCACCACATGGGCGGCACCCGCATGGGCACCGATGTCTTGAAAAGCGTCGTCGACGCCAATTGCAAGGTGCACGGCATGGACAATCTCTATGTCGGCGGCTCCTCGGTGTTCTGCACCTCCGGCCAGTGCAACCCGACGACGACCATCACCGCGCTCGCCTGCCGCCTGGGCGAGCACCTCGGCAAGGTGATCGTCGTCTGATCTACCGAAAAGACCGGCTTGGCCGACGTAAAGCGGCCCAGCCGCCTCTCGGCGGCTGAACCGCCCTGAATGTCGGTTGGGCGAAAACCGACCTCAGACCGTGGCCGGGTCGAGCGCCGGCTGATCCTTGAACCGCGCCACGATGCCGGCGAGGTCGCCATGGGCGAAAGCATCGCGCAGCGCATCGAAGGACGGCAGCACGAAATAGGCGCGCTGGAACTTGTCGATCTCATAGCCGGTGCGCATCACCGTCGCGAGGTCGAACGGCACGTGGTGGGCATCCTTGCTCTCGACCGCGAATTGCAGCTCGGTGAAGGACGACATCAGCCCGGCGCCGAAGGCCTTCAGCGGCTGCCCGGCTTCCTGGATGAGGCCGTATTCGGCGCTGTACCAGTAGAGCCTTGTGATCATCTCGTCGCCGCCGAGCGCAATGACGTCCTCGGCCTTCTCGCCATACATCTGCATGAAATCGGCGAACACCGGCTGGGTCAGGATCGGCACATGGCCGAAGAAATCGTGGAACATGTCCGGCTCGACGATATAGTCGAGCTCTTTCTTCGTCCGCAGCCAGTTGGTCACAGGGAAGCGGCGATTGGCGAGGTGATCGAAGAAAGGGCCGGCTGGGATCAGGCCGGGCACGGCGACGATTTCCCAGCCCGTCAGCCTGGTGAGCTTTTCGCTGACCTCGTCGAAATCCGGAATCCTGTCGAGCAGGCCGAGCGCGGCGACACCATCCAGATAGGAGTGGTGCGCGAGCCTCTGGGTCAGCTTCGTCTGGCGGTCGCACAGCGTGCGCCACACCGCCTGTTCCTCGGCTGAATAGTCGTAGCCCTGCGCCACGGTGAAATCGCCGCGGCAGACCGAATAGTCGCCGCGAAGGCCCTGCGCCGCGCATTCGGCGGCGTAATCGGCAACGCTGATCGTCATCATATCCTCCTCGAGATCGTGATCCGTGGATCGTGGGAGGAAGTTTAGGAGCGATCGCTGAGGTAAATCCGCCTTGTTTGTAGCTCGCCAGCTGATTTCGAGGTAAAAGCACTCAGATCAACGTGAGATCGACAAATCATGCCTCAATTCGACGACTTCGAGATAAGGATGCTCGATATCCTGCAGCGCGACGGCCGCAAGCCCGTCTCGGAGCTGGCGCAGGAAATCGGCCTATCGACCACGCCCTGCGCGCGCCGCTTCGAGGCGCTGCAGGAAACCGGCATCATCAAGGGTTTTGCCGCCGTGCTCAGCCGCCGCGCCGTCGGGCTCACGGTCGAGGTGTTCATCCAGGTGCGGCTGGTCAGCCACAGCGACGGCTCGCCCGAAAGCTTCATCGCCGCCGTGCAGCGCATGGACGAAGTCTCGTCCTGCTGGACGATGACGGGCGACCACGATTTCCTGCTGCATGTCATGGTGCCCTCGGTGGACGAGCTGAACGCCTTCGTCATGCACCGGCTGATGCGCCTGCCCGGCGTGCGCGACGTCCACACGCAACTGGTGCTGCAGAACATCAAGGGCCCCGGCCACGTGCCGCTCAGCCACCTGCGGCGCTGACGCAATTCCAGGAAAAGTGCAACGCGGTTTTCCGTCCGGAATTGCGTCCACGCAAAAAGCAATTCCAGGAAAAGTGCGACGTGGTTTTCCGTCGGAAATTGCGTCCAAGCAAAAAGCAATTCCAGGAAAGTGTGAGGCGTTAGGCTCGGCAACTTCGCCGTAGCCCTCCATCCGGAGTTGCTTCAGAACAAAACTTCTCCCGAAAAGCTGCGTGGAAACTGCTGAACCGCGCCAAGGCGGCTTCGACATCGCCGACTAGCACAAGCGGACCAACGCAAGAGGTCCGCCATGAACATCGTGCTGATCAATCCGCCGCACACGGCCATCGGCAGCCGCGTGCCCGACGATCATTTG
The DNA here is from genome assembly GCF_006439385.1 of Mesorhizobium sp. B3-1-7. Classification (NCBI taxonomy): domain Bacteria; kingdom Pseudomonadati; phylum Pseudomonadota; class Alphaproteobacteria; order Hyphomicrobiales; family Phyllobacteriaceae; genus Mesorhizobium; species Mesorhizobium sp. B3-1-7. Next base: position 110,437 of record NZ_VFTL01000007.1, on the reverse strand, counting down.
CCGCCGCTTGGGCTACTGGCGATCGGCGGTCCCCTGATCGATTCCGGCCATGACGTGCGGCTGGTCGATGCCGAGTTCGGGCCGATGCCGCTTGCCGTGCTGGTCGACGATGCCCTGCGCGGCGAACCGGATTTCGTCCTGATCGGCCATTCCGGCTCGACCTCGGCGCATCCGACCGCCTTGAAGATCGCCGAAATGATCAAGGGCCGCGCACCGGGCGTCATCGTCATCTATGGCGGCGTCTTCCCGACCTATCATTGGCGCGACATCCTGGCGGCGACGGACGTCTTCGATTTCATCGTGCGCGGCGAAGGCGAGGCGACCGCGACGGCGCTGGTCGAGGCGATCGAGATGCGCCAGCCGGTGGCGAGCGTCGCCGGCATTGCCTATCGCGACGACCTCGGCCTTCTCGTCGCGACCCAGGCGGCAATGACCATTGCCGATCTCGACGCCTGGCGCGTCGGCTGGGAGCTGATCGATCATCGCCGCTACTCCTATTGGGGCGGCAAGCGGGCCGTGGTCATGCAGTTCTCGCGCGGCTGCCCGCATCTGTGCAACTATTGCGGCCAGCGCGGCTTCTGGACCCGCTGGCGTCACCGCGATCCGGTCAAATTCGCCAGGGAGATCGCCTGGCTCCATCGTGAGCACGGCGTCGAGCTGATCAACCTGGCGGACGAGAACCCGACCTCCTCGAAGAAAGCCTGGCGCGCCTTTCTCGATGCCATGATCGCCGAGAATGTGCCGGTGCTGATCGTCGGCTCGACCCGCGCCGACGACATCGTGCGCGATGCCGATATCCTGCACCTCTATCGCAGGGTTGGCGTCATCCGTTGGCTGCTGGGCATGGAGAACACCGACGAAGAAACGCTGTCGCTGATCCGCAAGGGCGGCAGCACCAAGTCCGACCGCGAGGCGATCCGGCTGCTCAGGCGACACGGCATCCTGTCGATGGCGACCTGGGTCGCCGGCTTCGAGGACGAGACCTTGCGCGATCTCTGGCGCGGCTTCCGCCAGCTCATCGCTTACGATCCGGACCAGATCCAGGCGCTCTATGTCACGCCGCATCGCTGGACGCCGTTCTTCCGCATCGCCAGCGACCGCAAGGTGATCCAGAAGGACGTGCGCCTCTGGGACTACAAGCACCAGGTTCTGCACATGACCCGGCTGAAACCCTGGATGCTGTTCTTCGCCGTCAAGCTGATCGAGGTCGCGGTGCAGTCGCGGCCGAAGGCGCTGGCGCGCATCCTCTTCCACCCCGATCCCGAGCAGCGCCATTCGATGCGCTGGTACACGAAGATGGGGCGTCGCGTCTGGTTCCGTGAGGTCTGGGGTTTTCTCGCCCGCGATGGCCGCGTCACGGACGGCCCAACGCTTGCTGAGTTCTGGGGCGCGCCACAGGACGCCGAGGAAGAATCGATGATCGTCAGGCGGCCGGTCCGCAGGCCGGCCTTGCCTGCTATCGAAGTCCGAGCCGAGGCGGGTGAAAAAAGATTAGCCGGCTGATTATGCAAGTTCACCGTTTCATGAAAACGGTGAACTTGCCCTTGTTACGGAACGATCAGCGTGCCAGCGCCGTGCTCGGTGAAGAGCTCGAGCAGAACGGAGTGCGGCGTCTTGCCGTTGAGGATGACGACGCCCTCAACACCGCGCTCGATCGCTTCGATGCAGGTCTCGACCTTCGGGATCATGCCGCCCGACACCGTGCCGTCCTTGATCAGCGCCCTGGCTTCGGCGACCGTCAGTTCGTCGATCAGCTTCTTGTTCTTGTCGAGCACGCCGGGCACGTCGGTGAGGAAGAGCAGGCGCGAGGCGCGGCATGCGCCCGCGATTGCGCCGGCGAACGTGTCGGCATTGATGTTGTAGGTGTGGCCGTCGCGGCCCGGCGCGACCGGCGCCAGCACCGGGATCATTTCGGAGCGCGCCAGAAGATCGAGCAGCGTGCGGTCGACTTCGACCGGTTCGCCGACGAAGCCGAGATCGAGCACACGCTCGATGTTGGAATCCGGATCGATCATGGTCTTGCGCGCCTTTTCGGCGAACACCATGTTGCCGTCCTTGCCGCAAAGCCCGATCGCCCACTCGCCCTCGGCGTTGATCAGCGCCACGATCTCCTTGTTGATCGAGCCTGCCAGCACCATCTCGACGATCTCGACCGTCTTCTGGTCGGTGACGCGCAGGCCGCCCTCGAACTTGGATTCGATGCCCATCTTGTTGAGCATCGCGCCGATCTGCGGCCCACCGCCATGCACGACGATCGGGTTGACGCCGGACTGTTTCAACAGCGCGATATCGCGGGCGAACGCCTTGCCGAGCTCGGTATCGCCCATGGCATGCCCGCCATATTTCACCACCACCGTCTTGTTCTCGTAGCGTTGCATATAGGGCAGCGCGCGCGAAAGCAGCGCGGCCTGCATTTCGGCGGTGGCGGCGATGTCCGTCATCGATTGGTTCCCGGCTTCTAGGAAAGGACGGCGGCGTCTTAGCGGGTATTGCGGCGTGCCGCAAACGGCTTTGCGGTCACAATGACGAAATCTGCTAGTTCCCCAGCACAGTGATTTTGACGGGCAGGCCGTATCTGTGTTGGTAGGTGGCATGCCTTGGAGATTGGCCGAAACGGCCCAACCTCGTCATCCACGGGCGGAGCAAGGAGCGAAGCGACGCGCTCAGACCCGAGGATCCATTCCGTGACGCATGAGCGCCGCAACCGTGCAGAATTCTGCTCTGCAGCAGTCTACGATCAAGGTCACGGCATGGATTCCAGGGTCTCCGCGACGCCGCTTCGCGGCTGCTCCGCCCTGGAATGACGAGGTCGGAAGGCTTCGGCCAATTCCCAGCGTTTGCGCTGATCTCACCGAAATGACGATGACAATCTTACCGTGATAAGTGGCAGTTTTCAAAATCCCTGCGCAGAACCACCAGGCACCTTGAGCGGCGCCCGCCGCTTCAGCCAACCCGAAAGCTTTTCCATCTGCGCGGCGAAGGACAAAAGCGTCTCCTCGTCGCCGGGCCGGCCCGCCGCCTGGATGCCGAGCGGCAGGCCGTCCGCGGTGACATGCACCGGCAGCGCGATCGACGGCTGCCCGCTGACGTTCTGAATCGCCGGCCAGTGGGTGAACCAAAGGCTCTTGTCCATCAGCTGGCCGAACAGCGCCTTGACCTTGAGCAGGCGGGTGAGATGCAATTTGTCGAGCAGGTTCTCGACGAACTCGTCGGCGCCCTTGGGGTCCATCGAACCGCAGGCCAAAGGCGGATGCGCGATGATCGGCATCAGCACGGCGTCGAAGCGCGCGGTCTCTTCGATCAGCCGCCGCGCCGTGGCGTTGAGCCGCTGCACGCCCTCATAGATTTCGCCGGCGGACAGCATTTCGCCGAGACGTGCGAGAACGCGGGTCGCACGCTCGACCTCGCCGGTCACCGGGCGGCCGACGCGCTGCGCCTCGCCCCGGATCGTGCCGGCAACGGCAGAAGCGACCGTCTTGCAGAAATCGGAAATGAAATCGCGGCCGATGAAAGGCAGGTCGATCTCTTCCACGGTGTGGCCGCCTTCGCGCGCCAGCGCCACCGCGGTGTCGAGCGCCTGGAGCGTTTCGGCCGAGATCGGCAGGCCGAGCGGCGACTTGCGGTAGACGGCGAGGGTGAGCTTGCCCGGGTCGCGCGCCGCGGCGACCGCGAAGAAACCCTGCGGGGCGCGCGCCGCGTAAGGCGAGAGCGGATCGGCGCCGTGGGTGAGGTCGAGCAGAAGCGCCGTATCGCGCACCGAGCGGCTGACGGCATGGTCGACCACCATGCCGTACCAGCTTTCGCTGACGAGCGGCGTCAGCGGCACGCGCCCTCGCGAGGTCTTCAACCCCACCAGCCCGCTGCAGGCGGAGGGCACACGGATCGAGCCGCCGCCGTCGGAGGCGTGCGCCGCCGGCACAACGCCCGCAGCGACGAGCGCCGCCGATCCGCCCGATGAGCCGCCGGTCGTGTGGCCGGTGTTCCAGGGATTGCGGGTGATGCCGAAGCGGGCCGACTCCGTCATCAGCCTGAGCCCATGCTCGGGCGAGGTGCTGGTGGCGATCGGGATCAGGCCGGCTGCAAGATAACGCTCGACCATCACCGAGCTGAAATCGGCCGTGAAGGGCGGAATGCGGCTGCCGCCGTGGATCGGCACGCCCTTGAGGCCGATGCCGAGGTCCTTGAGCGCGAACGGCACGCCGGCCAGCGGCAGCGTGCGGTCGATGGTCTTCGCCCGTGCCCGCGCTGCTTCATAAAGCGGCGTAGCGATAGCGTTGATGTCGGGCCGTGTCGCCTCGGCGCGGGCGATCGCCGCGTCGACCAGTTCGGTCGGCGAGATTTCATTCCTGTGCACGAGGTCGGCGAGACCGGTCGCATCCCGCTCCCAAAGCACGTGTTCAATCGACATCGCCGCCCCTCTTTTGGCGAAGACTATCTCATGAGCCTGCAAATCGGTATCGGGATTCGACAAGCCAATGGCACGACAAACCTTGGGGTGACCAAGCTCTCGGCGCCCGTTGCAAATAAATCGCAACCTTCTAACTTGCCTGCATGGCGCCGCAGGACATCAGCAAGCTGATCGTCCGGACTTCGATGAAGGACCGGGCAGCGTTCGATCTGCTCTACAAGCAGACCAGCGCGAAACTTTTCGGTGTCTGCCTTCGTGTATTGCGGGACAGGGGAGATGCGGAAGAAGCGCTGCAGGAGGTCTTCGTCAAAATCTGGACGAAGGCGGATCGTTTCGCGGTTTCCGATCTGAGCCCGATTTCCTGGCTGGTGGCTGTTGCGCGCAACCATGCGATTGATCGCATCCGGGCGCGGCGCAGCCCTTCTGCCAACATCGATACGGCCTTCGAAGTCGCCGATCCGACGCCGGGACCTGAGGCCATGGCAGTGGCGGGCGGCGAGGCCGAACGCATCTACCATTGCCTTGACGAGCTGGAACAAGACCGGGCGGCGGCCGTCCGGGGCGCCTATTTGAGCGGCGAAAGCTATGCCGAGCTGGCGGAGCGCTTCAAGGTTCCGCTGAACACGATGCGGACTTGGCTGCGGCGAAGCCTGCTCAAACTTAGAGAATGCCTGGAAAGATGACGCTGGCGGAAGACAACGGACCGGAACGTGGAGGCGACGAGCTGCTCGCCGCCGAATACGTTCTCGGCGTTTTGGCGGCCGACGAACGCCAGATCGCGTCCCGCCGCATCGATGCCGAGACGGCGTTCGCCCGCCTGGTCGATGCCTGGGAAGGCCACTTCGCGCCGATGGCTGCCGCCTATGCCGCGGTCGAGCCGCCGGCTTCGGTCAAGGCGGCGATCGACCGCCGCCTGTTCTCATCGTCCGCGTCCACGCCCACGGCGCCCAGCGCCGGCCTGTGGGCGAGCCTGGCCTTCTGGCGCGGCCTCGCCGCGGCGGCCATCGCCGCCTTGGCCGTCTATGCCGCCCTGCCTTACGTCAACCCGCCGGCGCCGCAGCCTCAGACCAGGCTGGTCGCCTCGCTCGCCGCCGACAACAGCAACGTCAAATACCTTGCCGTCTATGACGCCGCCCGCCACGAGGTCGGCCTGTCGCTGGTCTCCGGCGATCGCGGCGCCGGCAAGGATTTCGAATTGTGGATGATCGAAGGCAAGAACGCGCCGGTCTCGATGGGCGTCATCCCCGCCGGCCCGACCGCGCGCATGGCGGTCACGCCGGCCGTCCAGCAGAAGCTGGCGCGAGGCGCCGTGCTCGCCGTCAGTCTCGAGCCTTCGGGCGGTTCGCCGACCGGTCAGCCGACCGGTCCGGTCGTCGCCGCGGGTGACCTGAAGGGCATCTGACAGCTCAGGCAGAATTCTACAGCTGCAAGAATGGCACAAATCCATGTTCGGTCGTGGCTATAGCGAACAAGTTCAACGCGCCGCCAGATTGCATCCATGAAAATCCGTATCGTATTTTGCCGAGAAGAAAAATTCTTCCGGCGGAGGCGAAACTTAGCTTTCCAAGGTCCGTATCTCCTCGCGTTCCCAAGGATGGGAAAAACAACCCGAGGAGACTTATTACCATGCGTAAATTCGCCACCCTTTTGCTTGCCTCCACGATCGGCCTTTCCGCGCTCGGCGCCGTTGCCTATGCCGCCAATCCGATGGTCGGCGGTGCGGCCATGTACGCCAAGAAGAACATCATCGAGAACGCCGTCAATTCGAAGGACCACACCACGCTGGTCGCTGCCGTCAAGGCTGCCGGCCTGGTCGATACGCTGCAGACCCCCGGTCCGTTCACCGTCTTCGCGCCGACCAACGAAGCCTTTGCGGCGCTTCCCGCGGGCACCGTCGAAACGCTGCTCAAGCCCGAAAACAAGGACAAGCTGACCAAGATACTCACCTGCCATGTCATCGCCGCCAAGGCGCTGGCCGCCGATGTCGCCAAGATGGCCAAGGCCGATGGCGGCGCGCACCAGGTCAAGACGGTCGGCGGCTGCGAGCTGACGCTGAAGTCGCAAAAGGGCAAGGTCACCGTCACCGACGAGAATGGCAATGTCGCCAACGTCACCATCGCCGATGTCCGCCAGTCGAACGGCGTCATCCACGTCATCGACAAGGTTCTCTTGCCGAAGATGTAACAAAGCGGACCTGGCCGGCGAAGACATAGCTGAGCGCCGGCCGCGACATCCAAGATCCGCGTCGACGGCAAGGGTGTGCTCCGCGCTGTCCCGAAAGGGGGCGCGGAGCGGCAATTCCAGCAAGGCGCCACGCGGTTTCCGTCTGGAATTGCTCAACATGACGGATAGGGCGTCACCGGCTTTTGATTTCCGGGCGGCGCTCTATCTTGGCAAAATGCGTCAGGAGGAACGGCCATGAACCGTCGCGATTTTCTCTGGAGCGGGGCTGCCGCCACCGCTCTCATCGTCGGATCCGGGGCGATGCTGCGCGCCGGCGGACCGAAGCCCGCTCTTGCCGCCGAGACCTTCGAGGTCACAAAGACCGATGCCGAGTGGCACGCCATCCTTTCGGACGAGGCCTTCGACGTGCTGCGCAAAGAGGGCACCGAATATCCCGGCACCAGCCCGCTGCTCAACGAGCATCGCAAGGGCATCTTCGCCTGCGCCGGCTGCGATCTGCCGGTCTATTCATCGGAGACGAAATTCGATTCCGGCACCGGCTGGCCGAGCTTCTACCAGGAAATCGCCAACTCCATCGGCAAGACCGTGGACAATTCTCTCGGCATGACCCGCACCGAGGTCCACTGCCGCCGCTGCGGCGGCCATCTCGGCCATGTCTTCGACGACGGTCCGCCGCCCACAGGCCTGCGCCATTGCATCAACGGCGTGGCGCTGAGCTTCAAGCCGGCCGCCGCCTGAGCAAATCCAGTCCTGCCGAAAAGAATGACCCCGGAAATCGTCGCCGATTTCCGGGGTCACGCGTTGAGGAAGCCAGGCGGGGGTTCCGGCTCCTCAATGACCTCCGCCGCCACCGCCGCCCTGCTGGGCCGGCTTGTTGATGAACAGCACGAAGAATCCGAGCGAGGCGAACAGCACCGTCAGCATCATGAACACGTCCATGAAGGACAAAAGCGCGGCCTGCTGCTGCACCATGCCGGACAGTTTCGAGATCGCGGCGCTTGCGGCGTCGAGACCGGCGGTCTGCTCGAAATTCTGCGTCATGTTCTGCAGCTTGGCCTGCGCCGCCTCGCTGCCCCACTGCACATGCTCGGAGAGCCGCGCATAGTGGAAGGCGTTGCGGTCGATCAGCACCGTGTTGATCACCGCGAGGCCGACGGCGCCGCCGAGGTTGCGGGTCAGGTTGAACAGGCCCGACGCATTCTTCAACCGTTCCGGCGGCAGCGTGCCGAGCGCGATGTTGTTGATCGGCACCATGCACAGCATCATCGAGCAGCCGCGCAGGATCTGCGGGATCAACAGCTCATAGAAATCCCAGTCGGCGGTGAGGTTCGTCATCCACCAGGTGCCGGTGGCGAAGCCGAGGAAGCCGATCATCATCATCAGCCTGAGATCGATCTTGTTCGACAGGATGCCGGCAACGGGCGCGGTGAAGAACATCGCCAGGCCGCTGACGAACAGCGCCTCGCCGATCATCATCGAATCGTAACCGCGGATACGGCCGAGGAACACTGGATAGAGATAGGTGAGCCCGTAAAGGCCGATGCCGACGACGAAGGAGAACAGCGAGCCGAAGGCGAAGTTGACGTTGCTGAAGGCCCTGAGGTCGACAATCGGCTCCTCGGCGGTGAAGACGCGCCAGAAGAAGATGATGCCGCCGATGGTCATGATGATGGCGCAGGCAAACACCGCCGGCTCCTGCAGCCAATCATGGTTCGGGCCTTCCTCCAGCACATATTCCATGCAGCCGAGGAAGGCGGCCATGCCGGCGAGGCCCCACCAGTCGAACTTGGAGAACAGTTTCAGGTTGGGCTTGTCGAAATCGATCAGCGCCCAGGCCGCCGTCGCCACCAGGATGCCGGGCACGACATTGATCAGGAACAGCCAGTGCCAGGACATGGCATGGCTGATATAGCCGCCCACCGTCGGGCCGATCGTCGGCGCCAGCGTCGCCACCAGGCCGATCATCGGCGAGACCACAGCGCGCCTGGAGGGCGGGAAGATGGTGAAGGCGGCCGCGAACACGCTGGGGATCATGCCACCGCCGATAAAACCCTGGATGGCGCGGTAGACGATCATCTGGTCGATATTGGTGGCGGTGGCGGCCAGCGCGCTGGCCGCGGTGAAACCGGCCGCCGCGGTGGTGAACAGCACCCGCGTCGACAGCATGCGGCTGAGGAAGCCCGACAGCGGGATCATCACCACCTCGGCGATCAGGTAGGCGGTCTGCACCCACGGGATCTCGTCGGAGCTGGCGCTCAGGCCTGCCTGGATTTCCGACAGCGAGGCCGAGACGATCTGGATGTCGAGGATCGCCATGAACATGCCGAACACCATCGCCAGGAAGGCGACGACGCGGCGCACAGGCATATGGTCGGCGGGCAGGGCCGGCGCGGCAGCGACCGGACGTCCTGGTGCCGATCCTGCGGTGATGGTTGCGGTTGCCATGTCATGGCCTCCCTAGGCAATTCTCGAGGACGAGCGCGTGGCGGTCCCGAATTGCGTCGAAACGGATAAAGCAGGCTGGGCGGCTCGGCGCTCGAATGGCCACCGAACCGCCCCCCAATTAGTTGGTCGTCGAGGCCGGCGCGGTGCGGCTGTCGACCGCGACGACGACGCTCAGGCCGGCGCGCAGCTTGCCGGTTTTCAAGACGTCGGCCGGCACGTCGATGCGCACGGGCACGCGCTGCACCACCTTGGTGAAGTTGCCGGTGGCGTTTTCCGGCGGCAGCAGCGAGAACACCGCGCCCGAAGCCGGGGCCAGTGAGGACACGGTGCCCTCGAAGGTCTGGCCGTCGATCGCGTCGACGGTGATGCGGACCTTCTCGCCGGGCACCATGCGGCCAAGCTGCGTCTCCTTGAAGTTGCCGACGATGTAGAGCTTGTCCATCGGCACGACGACGGCGAGCTTCTGGCCGGGGCTGACGAGGTCGCCCTGCTCGACCGAGCGGTTGCCGACGACGCCGTCATAAGGCGCCTTCAGCACGGTGAAGGACAGGTCGCGCTGGGCCTTGTCGCGGGTGAGCTGCAGCGAGGCGAGCGTCGAGGCCGATTCCGCGCGCTGCGCTTCCAGAACGCCGACATTGGCCTGCGCCGCGGCGATCTGCGCGTCGGCGCCGACAAGCGCCGCCTTGGCCTGATCGAGCGCGGTCTGGGCGTCGTCGAGCTGAGCCTGCGTGCCGACATGGGTCTTGAGCAGCTGCGCCGCGCGGTCCTGGGCGCGCGCCGCATTGTCGGCGGCGGCCTGGTCCGCGACCTTCTGCGCCTCGGCCTGCGACAGCGAGGCCTGGGCCGCCTTGGTCTGGGCGTCGATGCGGTCGAGCGTCTTGCTCAATGTGGCGATCTGCGCCTCGGCCTGGGCGACCGCGATCTTGTAGTCGCCATTGTCGATGACGAACAGCGGATCGCCGGCCCTGACCTGCTGGTTCTCGCTCACCAGCACCTTGTCGATGTAACCGGATATTTTCGGCGACACGAACGACATATCGGCCTGGACATAGGCGTCGTCGGTGGCGATCATGAACCGGCCGTCGGTCCAATAGTTGTATCCGTACCAGGACCCGGCGCCGAGGAGGGCAAGGCCGATGATAGGCAGAAGGAAAGAGCGCACCGAACGCTTCTTCTTGGCCGGCGCGTCGGCCGCGGGAGGCGCGACCGGGATGACGGGCTGGACAGGCGCTTCCGGGGCTTCGGTCGAGGGCTGGACCTTGGCGTTGGGAAACGTGCGGACTTCGGCGGTGGCGGGCGCGTTCGAGGACATGGGGATCTCTCTGGAATGTCAGTCAGACTGAACCGTTCGGTTCGAATTCGCCGTTGACATAGCGCGGAAAGAGGACCATATCAAGAGGAAATCGAACCGAGCGGTTCGAAATATTTTCTAGGGAATGACTTCCATGGTCGAAACGACAGCCGATAGCGATCTGCTCGACTTGCGCAAGGGCCGTCCGGCGGCCGGGCAGGATCCTGTAAAACGGGCCCAGATCATCGAGGGCGCCCGCCGCGTCTTCATAGACAAGGGTTTTGAAGCCGCCTCGATGAACGACATCACGCGCGAGGCAGGCGTCTCCAAGGGCACGATCTACGTCTATTTCGAGAACAAGGAAGAGCTGTTCGAGGCTCTCATCGAGGAAGAGCGCGGCACCATCTTCAAGAATATGTATGAGGTGCTCGACCACTTCGATGACCTGCGCAAGACGCTGGTGAAGTTTGGCACCGTGCTTTCCGTCAAGATCACCTCGGCCAAGGTCATCCAGGCCCAGCGCACGGTGGTCGGCGCGTCCGACAGGATCCCGGAGCTCGGCGCGCGCTTCTACGAACGCGGCCCGAAGCGCGGCCACGACAAGGTCATGGCTTTCCTTATTGAAGCCGTCGAACGCGGCCTGCTCAAGATCGACGATGTTGACCTTGCCGCCTATCAGTTCACCGAGCTCTGTCTCGCCGGCCTGTTCCGCCAGTGCATCTTCTCCTACCGCACCAAGGCGCCGAGCCAGGCGGAGATCGAGCACATCGTGACCTCCGGTGTCGACGTCTTCCTCAAGGCCTACGCCACGGAAAAATTCTTCGCCGAGGAAAAGGCGTTGCAATCGGCCTGACTACCCCGGGCAGGTGGATCCCAAAGCGTGCGAAGCAAGGCTGAAGGGCCTCGCCGCGTCTTTGACGGCGCGGGCAATGACGGCTGAACGCGACGTCGTCGAGATCGTCCGCGGCCCTCTCAAAATTTCGATCGGCATCGTCCGGCAGCCACTTTCGGAAGGACCTGTTAACCATCGCTTCCTATGTCTCGGGAGACGTTCAATCGGCGAGTCTCGAGAATGACATCCACGCGCTTTTCCCGCGCCAATCTTTCCGGCGCTTCCGCTTATAACGGCGAAGACGATCACGGCACGGACGGGCGCGGTGGCGCGGCCTCGCAACCGCAGGCGCAATCGGGGCAGGTGGTCGCGTTGCGCGTTGCGCCGGCAATCGAATCGGACGCGGCTCGCGCCGCATCCTCCGAATCGGCCGATGGCGGCGAGTTCAGCCGCCCGGCATGGCAGGACTATTTCTTCCTTGCGCCCAATGTACGGTTCACCCGCACACCGGATACCGATCTCTCCAGGCGCGCCGCCCCGCAGGTGGAAGATGCCGCGCATGACAAGGTATCCGAGCCCGTCCGGCCCGCGCCGCCGGCACCCGCCGCTCCGGTCCGCAAAAGTCCCACCGTCGCAGCCGCTCCCGCCGCAGCGCCGATGCAAACCAGACCGGTCCGCGCGCCTTCCGCGATTGCCCCTGCCGCAATCCCTCCGGCCGCGGCGCCCCCCCAGGCTGCCGCCGCTCCGACGCCAAAACCGCGCCCAAGCGGACTGCGCTGGTCCTATCTTTCCGATCATGCCTTTTTCGAATTCGGCATGCCCTTCCTCGCCGAGCGCCTGGCGCGGGCGCGTTTGAACGAAGCCGGTCAGGCGCCGGCCGTTCCGGCGCAACCGCCGGTCAAGCCGATGCCGGCGCATCGTCCGGCGGCCCAGTCGAGCCAAGCCCATGCCCCCTTCATGAGCGAGGCGACGTCGTTTTACCGGGTCATCGAATGGCGCTCCAACATGTCGAATGCTGGCTCTGCCTCGATGTCCACGTCAGCCTTCGCGGCCGTCCAGCCGACGCCTGTCGAGCTCGTGCCGGTTTCCGCCCCGTCGAGTGCAAGGACGGCCAGGCGGACGCCTTCGCTGCCCATGGCCGGCGAGGTTGTGCCGCTATCCGCCATGGCCGGCTACAAGCTTCCCTCCGAGGACCTTCTGCAGATGCCGCCGGAAGGCCAGGGCTTCTACATGTCGCAGGAGCGGATGGAGCAGAACGCCGACCTGCTCGAAAGCGTGCTGGAGGATTTCGGCGTCAAGGGCGAGATCATCCATGTCCGCCCCGGCCCGGTCGTCACGCTCTACGAGTTCGAGCCGGCGCCGGGCGTGAAATCCAGCCGCGTCATCGGCCTGGCCGACGATATTGCCCGCTCCATGTCGGCCATCTCGGCGCGCGTCGCCGTGGTGCCGGGCCGCAATGTCATCGGCGTCGAGCTGCCCAACGAAACGCGCGAGACGGTCTATTTCCGCGAGCTGGTCGGATCGGCCGGTTTCCGCAACACTTCCTGCAGGCTGGCGCTCGGCCTCGGCAAGACGATCGGCGGCGAGCCGGTCATCGCCGAACTCGCCAAGATGCCTCACTTGCTGGTGGCCGGCACCACCGGCTCCGGCAAGTCGGTCGCCATCAACACCATGATCCTATCGCTGCTCTACAGGCTGACGCCGCAGGAATGCCGCCTCATCATGGTCGACCCCAAGATGCTGGAACTCTCCGTCTATGATGGCATCCCGCATCTCCTGACGCCGGTCGTCACCGATCCCAAGAAGGCGGTTACAGCGCTCAAATGGGCGGTGCGCGAGATGGAGGACCGCTACCGCAAGATGGCGCGCCTCGGCGTGCGCAACATCGACGGCTACAACCAGCGCGCCGCAAGCGCCCGCGACAAGGGCGAGGTCGTGACCATGCAGGTGCAGGCAGGCTTCGAGAAAGGCACCGGCGCGCCGCTGTTCGAGGAGCGCGCGATCGACCTCGCGCCCATGCCCTACATCGTCATCATCGTCGACGAGATGGCCGATCTGATGATGGTCGCCGGCAAGGAGATCGAGGGCGCCATCCAGCGCTTGGCGCAGATGGCGCGCGCCGCCGGCATCCATCTGATCATGGCCACGCAGCGCCCGTCGGTCGACGTCATCACCGGCACGATCAAGGCCAATTTCCCGACCCGCATCTCCTTCCAGGTGACGTCCAAGATCGACAGCCGCACCATCCTCGGCGAGCAGGGCGCCGAACAGCTGCTCGGCCAGGGCGACATGCTGCACATGGCCGGCGGCGGCCGCATTTCGCGCGTGCACGGTCCCTTCGTGTCCGACCTGGAGGTCGAGCAGGTCGTGGCGCATCTCAAGGCTCAGGGACGTCCCGAATATCTCGATACCGTCACCGCCGACGAGGAGGAAGCCGAGGAAGCCGCCGACGCCGGTCCGGTCTTCGACAAAAGCGCGATCGCCGAGGAGGATGGCGACGCGCTCTATGAGGAAGCGGTCAAGGTGGTCAAGCGCGACAAGAAATGCTCGACCTCCTACATCCAGCGCCGCCTCGGCGTCGGCTACAACCGCGCCGCCTCGCTGGTCGAGCGCATGGAGAAGGAAGGGCTGGTCGGCGCTCCCAACCATGTCGGCAAGCGCGAGATACTTACCGGCCGGCGCGACCGCGAGCCTGAACGCGACGAGATGGATTGAGGTCCAACGAAATCAGCCGCCGTTCGCCACCAGGGCGATGGCCGCGCGCAGCTCGTCCAGCCCGGCGGCTTTTTCCGACGAGGTGGCCAGCACCACAGGGAACGCCGCCGGCCGCTTCTTGATCTTGGCCAGCGTCTCCTCGATCAGCCTCGGCACGCCGGCGGCCTTGATCTTGTCGGTCTTGGTCAGCACCACCTGGTAGGACACCGCCGCTTTGTCGAGCAGGGTCAGCACTTCCTCGTCCTTGGCCTTGATGCCGTGGCGCGCGTCGATCAGCACATAGACGCGCTTCAGCGTCACGCGGCCCTGCAGATACTCGTAGATGAGTTTCGTCCACTCATCGACCTTGTCCTTCGGCGCGCTGGCGTAGCCGTAGCCCGGCATGTCGACCAGCGCCATCGGCGGCAGGTCGGCGCCTTCGCCGGAAAAGCCGTCGGGCACGAAATAGTTGAGCTCCTGCGTGCGCCCCGGCGTGTTCGATGTCCGCGCCAGGCCCTTGTGCCCGACCAGCGCGTTGATCAGCGACGACTTGCCGACATTGGAGCGTCCGGCGAAGGCGATCTCGGGCGGTCCTTCCGGCGGCAGGAACTTCATCGACGGCACGCCACGGATGAAGATCCAGCCGCGGGTGAACAGCTCCGGGCTTATCGCCGTTTCGTTCGTGCTCTTGTCGGGCGCGTTCAAACCGCTGCCTCCAGCTTGGAAATATCGGCGCCGCGGATGGCATCGAGGTTGCGGCTGATCTTGTCGACCGGCCAGTCCCACCATGCTGCCGTTAAAAGCCGCCGCACCGTGAATTCATCGAAGCGCATCTTCACCACCTTGGCCGCATTGCCGGCGACGATCGCATAAGGCGGCACGTCGTGCGTGACAACCGATTTCGCGGCAACGATGGCACCGTGGCCGATCTTGACGCCCGGCATGACCACCGCGTCCATGCCGATCCACACGTCATTGCCGATGACGGTGTCGCCGCGGATCTCGTTCGACCATGTCCGCGGGTCGAAACCCTCCTCCCAGCCATGGCCGAAGATGTTAAACGGATAGGTCGAGAAGCCGGACATGGCGTGGTTGGCTCCGTTCATGATGAAGCGCGCGCCCTCGGCGATGGCGCAGAACTTGCCGATCACCAGCCGGTCGCCGATGAAGTCGTAGTGATGCAGCACGCATTTCTCGGCGAATTTGTCGGGACCATCGGGGTCGTCGTAATAGGTGAAGTCGCCGATCTCGATATTCGGCGCGCTCACCAGCCCCTTCAGGAAGCCGACGCGCGGATGCATCGCAATCGGATGCTTGATGTTGGGGTTGGGTCCGGTCATCGCGGTCCCTCCATGGTCGCAGGCGTGTTCCGGCGCGGTTCGCGCGCGATCAAACTAACGTGATCCGTTCCGCAGCGCCAACCGTTCAATGGTTGCCGCGGCAGATCACGATCGGGTTGGAAAGAGCGCTGTCGAAACCGCTGCCCTGATAGACCTGGACGTTCGAGGCTCCGGGTGGCAGCGAGAAGCTGCCTTCGACGATTTTCTGCTCGCCGGCCGTCGTGTGCAGCGCCCAGCTGAAGGTGCAGAATTGCGGCGGCGCCTTGGGTTGCACGTGGCTGCAATTGAGCTGCGCGCCACCCAGCATCGCCGCTCCGCCGCAGCTCACCGCGTCCTTCGCGGCGGCCGGAAAAGCATATCCCGCCAGCAGCGCCAGCATGATGATCTTGAGCCGGTTCATCGTCTTGTCCTTGCCGCAAACCAGGCCGGCCCGGCCGGGTTTTGGCCTATGCGATATTTTTACCAAGCGCCTTAGTCGGTCTTGCGCTCCGCGTCCAGCAGGATTATGTGCATGATGATAATAAGCATGCTCACGAAAGTTTGTCCGCAGCCTCCGAAGTCCTCCCATGTCCACCTCGCCAAATATCAGCTTTGTGCTGCACGATGTCGCGCGCCTGCTCAGGAAGCGGTTCGAGCAGCGGTCGCGCGCCTTTGGCCTGACCCGCGCGCAGTGGCAGGTGCTGGCTTATCTTTCGCTGCGTGAGGGCATCCACCAGAACAAGCTGGCCGACCTCATCGAGATCATGCCGATCACGCTCGCGAGGCTGCTCGACAAGATGCAGGCGCGCGGCTTCATCGAGCGTCGGCGCAATCCGGCCGACCGCCGGGCGTGGCTTCTCTATCTGACCCCGAAGGCCCATCCGCTCATCGAAGTGATGCGCAGCAAGGGCCAGAAGACGCGCGAGGAGGCCTTCACCGGCCTGTCCGCGGACGCGCAGCGGCAACTGCTGCAAACCCTTTGCCTGATCAAATCCAATCTGCTCGAGGCCTGCACCCAGCCGGCCCTCGACCGGGAGAAAGTCCATGTCTGAAGGAACCTCACCCAGAAAGCCCACCGACGAGGAAAATGTCGGCGAAAGAGTAAGCGACCAGGTCATCAGCCTGGACAGCCAGCGCGAACAGAGGCGCGCCAACCCGCCTGTCGTCGAAGACGATGAGCTGGAAGCGCCCGTGGCGCCGGAGCCGGTCGCCGAGGCTCCCTCGGCACAGCCGAAGCCGGCAGCCGTCACGGTGGCTCCGCCCGCTCCCGTAAAGCCGCGCCGCAGCCTGACGCGGCCGATCCTGTTTGCGCTGCTGCCCGTCGCGCTGGTGGCCGGCGGCTACTACTACGTCATCGGCGGCCAGATCATGACCACCGACAACGCCTATATCCAGGCGCAATCGCTCGGCGTCTCGACCGACGTCTCCGGCACCGTGCAGGAGATCGACGTGCACGACAACCAGGCGGTGAAGAAGGGCGATGTGCTGTTCCGGCTGCGGCCTGCCTCCTTCGAAACCGCGCTGGCGGGCGCCAAGGCGCAGCTCGGCACCGTGCGCAACCAGGTGCTGACGCTGCAGGCGAGCTACCAGCAGTCGCTCGCTTCGATCGACCAGGCGCAAGCGGACATTCCCTATTACGAGTCCGCCTTCCAGCGTCAGCAGGACCTGCTCAAGACCTCGACCGCCTCCAAGGCGACCTTCGACAGCGCCCAGCACGATCTCGTTGCGGCCCGCCAGAAGGTGACCGTCGCCAAGGCGCAGGCGCAGGCGATGCTTGCCCAGCTCGGCGGCGACGCCAGCCAGCCGGTCGAGCAGAACCCGTTCTATCTGCAGGCCCAGTCGGCGGTGGACGACGCGCAGCGCAACCTGAACGACTCCGTCGTCAAGGCGCCGTTCGACGGTATCGTCACCAATGTCGACGCGCTGCAGGTCGGCAAGTACCTGCCGGCCTCGCAGCCGGCCTTCAGCCTGGTGTCGTCGACCGACATCTGGATCGCGGCCGAGCCCAAGGAAACCGAGCTCACCTATGTGCGTCCCGGCCAGACGGCAACGATCAGCATCGACGGCTATCCGGGCGAGGTCTGGCACGGCACCGTCGGCTCGATCAGCCCTGCTTCCTCGTCCAGCTTCTCGCTGCTGCCGGCGCAGAACACCAGCGGCAACTGGGTCAAGGTCGTGCAGCGCATCCCGATGCGGGTGACGATCGACGATCCGGACGGCAAGCCGCCGCTGCGCGGCGGCATGAGCGCCGTCGTCAGCATCGACACCGGCCACGCCCGCGGCCTGCCTGACTTCATCACCAACCTCTTCAAGCAATCCGGACCAAAGTCATGACAACGGCTTCCGCGACAGGCGCGCCCGTGGTCGCCAATCGCGGCGCGATCACCGCCTGTGTGATCCTGGCGGTCATCATGCAGGCGCTGGACACCACCATCGCCAACGTGGCGCTGCCCTATATCCAGGGCAGCGTCTCGGCGAGCGCCGACCAGATCAACTGGGTGCTCACTTCCTATATCGTCGCCGCCGCGGTGATGACGCCGCCGTCCGGCTATCTCGCCAACCGCTTCGGCCGCAAGCGCATCCTTTTGGTGGCGATCACCGGCTTCGTGGTGGCCTCGGTGCTGTGCGGTTTTGCCCAGTCGCTGCCGCAGATCGTCGGCTTCCGCCTGCTGCAGGGCCTGTTCGGCGCGGCGCTCGTGCCGCTGTCGCAGTCGATCCTGCTCGACATCTACAGCGTCGAGGAGCGCGGCTCGGCCATGGCGCTGTTCGGCGTCTCGGTCATGGTCGGTCCGGTGCTTGGCCCGGTCATCGGCGGCTGGCTGACCGAGAACGTCTCCTGGCGCTGGGTCTTCTACATCAACGTGCCGATCGGCGCGCTGGCTTTTATCGGCGTCTCGATGTTCGTCCAGGAAACCAAGCTCGACTTGAAGGCCAGGCTCGACTGGCTGGGCTTCGGCATGCTCTCGATCGCCATCGCCTCGCTGCAGATGTTCCTCGACCGCGGCGAGCAGCTCAACTGGTTCTCATCGGCCGAGATCATCGTCGAAGCCCTGGTTTGCGCCTCGGCCTTCTACATCTTCATCGTCCATACTTTCACCGCGCGCGACACCTTCGTGAATCCGCGGCTGTTCCTCGACCGCAACTTCGCCGTCGGCATGGTGTTCATCTTCATCATCGGCATCACCTATCTCGCCTCGCTGGCGCTGATGACGCCTTATCTGCAGACGCTGATGGGCTATCCGGTGGTGACGGCCGGCATCGTCATGGGGCCGCGCGGCCTCGGCACCATGGCCTGCATGTTCATCGTCGGCAGGCTGGTCGGCAAGGTCGACACACGCTGGCTGCTGTTCATCGGCCTCGCGATCACCGCCTGGGCGATGTACGACATGACCGGATGGACGCCGGACGTCTCGCAATGGACGATCATCAGCACCGGCTTCATCCAGGGCGCCGGCCTAGGCTTCCTGTTCGTGCCGCTCACCACCATCACCTTCGCCACGCTGGCGCCGGAGCGGCGCTCTGAGGGCACCGGCCTCTACAATCTGTCGCGCAACATCGGCTCCAGCGTCGGTATCTCGGTCGTCACGGCGTTGCTGACGCAGAACCAGCAGATCAACCACGCCAACATCGCCACCTATGTGACGCCGTACAACCCGGCCTTCAGCGATCCGGCGGTCTCACAGGCGCTGAGCCCCTACACCGCCGCCGGCCGCGCCGCGCTCGACGGCCTGGTGACGCTGCAGGCGACGATCATCAGCTATGTCGACGACTTCAAGCTGATGATGATCCTGTCTTTAGCCGCCATCCCGCTGGTGCTTCTGCTGCGCAAGCCGGGCACGCCGGCCAAGGTCGACCACAGCGCTGTTATGGAGTGAGGCGTCCGCTCAGCTCGGCCATCCGGCCCCCGCGACGTCGTCATACTCGGGCTTGACTCGAGCTTCGCTCCTTGCTCCGCCTTGGAATGACGACCGGGAAGAGGGCCAGGGCCAATCGCGAAGGTTGGCGCGGGCGCTACTGATGCCGGCGTTGGAGATTGGCCGAAACCCCCGTGACGTCGTCATCCTCGGGCTTGACCCGAGGATCCATTCCGTGACCTTTGCCGCAGAGTGTGACGGTGCAGAATTCTGTAACCGTTGCAACGCCTTAGCGTAACGGTATGGATTCCAGGATCTGCGCGCGTCGCTTCGCTCCTTGCTCCGCCCCATACATGATGACCGGGAAGAGGGCCACGGCCAATGGCGAAGGTTGGCGCTGTCCCGTCGGCATCTCCAACAAAACCCCGGCCAAGGCCGGGGTTTTGATCTGTAACCCGTGGCGCCTTCTATTCCGCTGGCGATGGTTTCTTGCGGAACAGCGCCGCCAGATTGTCCCACAATTCGATCTTGGCGCCCTGGCGCTTCATGATCACGCCCTGCTGCAGGATCGACAGCGTGTTGTTCCAGGCCCAGTAGATGACGAGGCCGGCCGGGAACGAGCCCATCATGAAGGTGAAGATCACCGGCATCCAGGTGAAGATCGCCGCCTGCGTCGGGTCCGGCGGCGCCGGGTTCATGCGCATCTGCAGGAACATGGTGATGCCCATGACCACCGCCCAGGCGCCCATATGCGGCAGGAAGGCGGGTGCGGCGAAGGGCAGCAGGCCGAACAGGTTGAAGATCGACGTCGGATCGGGCGCCGCAAGGTCGTGGATCCAGCCGAAGAATGGCGCGTGCCGCATCTCGATGGTGATGTAGAGCACCTTGTAGAGCGAGAAGAAGACCGGGATCTGCAGCGCCACCGGCCAACAGCCGGCGAGCGGATTGATCTTCTCGGTCTTGTAGAGCTCCATCATCGCCTGCTGCTGCTTCATCTTGTCGTCCGCGTATTTCTCGCGGATCTCGACCATCTTCGGCTGCACCTTCTTCATGTTCGCCATCGAGGCGTAGGATTTGTTCGCCAGCGGGAAGAAGATGGCCTTGACGACGACGGTGGTGGCGAGGATCGCCAGCCCGAAATTGCCGAAGAATTTGTAGAGCGTGTCGATCAGCCAGAACATCGGCTTGGTGATGAAGTAGAACCAGCCCCAGTCGATCAACAAGTTGAACTGGCGAATGTGACGGTCAGCCTCATAAGCGTTGATCTTGGCGACTTCCTTGGCGCCGGCGAAAATCTCCGTCTCGACAGTCGCGGACTGGCCGGCACCGACATTGATCGCATCGGTGAGGAAGTCGGATTGATAGCGGTGGCGCCCGTCCTCGAAGTAGCCGTAGCGCGGCTGGAAGGGCTGCTTTTCGGTGGGCACCAGGGTGACGGCCCAGTATTTGTCGGTGATGCCGAGCCAGCCGTCTGTCGACTTGCCCGGCTTGACTTCCTTGTCCTTTTCGATGGCCGCGTATTTGTATTCCGTCAGCCCTTCGGTGCCGGTGACGCCGATCAAGCCTTCATGCAGCACATAGGTGCTGGCGACGGCGGGCTTGTCGTAGCGCGTGACGCGGCCGTAGTTGAACAGGCTGACGGCTGCGCTTCCCGAATTCTGCACCGTGTCGGAAACGGTGAACATGTAGTTGTCGTCGACCGAGATAGTGCGCTTGAAGGTCAGGCCCTTGTCGTTGGTGTAGGTGAGCGTCACCGGCGTCGACGGGGTCAGCGTCGGATTGCCTTCGACGCTCCACACCGTGTCCGAACTAGGCACCGCGCCTGTCTTGTCGGTGCCGACGAAACCGATCTCGGCGAAATAGCCGGTGGGCAGCGCCTGCGGGTTGAGAAGCTGGATCTCGGGCGAGTTCTTGTCGACCGTCTCGGTGTAGTGCTTGAGCTTCAGGTCGTCGAGGCGCGCGCCTGTCAGGTTGATCGAACCCTCGAGGCTGGGCGTGTCGATCTTGACGCGCTTGGTCGCGGCAACAGCCTGGTCGCGGCTGGCCGCCGTCACCGTATCGCCGCCGGGCGCGTTGGGGATCGCGCCAGCGGTGGGAGCCGGCGTTCCGGCCGCGCCGGAGTTGGCGCCGCCGCCCGCTTCCTTCTTCTGCGCCTCGACGCGCTGTTGCTCGACGCGGGTCTGCTCGCGCTGCTGCTCCATGCGCGGGTTCATGTAGAACACCTGCCAGAGGGTCAGGATCAGCACCGACAGCGCGATGGTGATGAAGAAATTGCGGTTGTTTTCCATCGAAAGCCTTTGGCCTATCGTGTTCCGCGCAGCCGGCGGGAAAGCTCGGCCTTCAACTGGCCGAACGGGATGGCAAGCACGTCTTCACGCCCGACGATGACATAATCATTGCCGGGCGCCATGTCATCGGCGGCATGGACTCGCACGGCTTCCCTCAGTCGCCGCCGGACGCGGTTGCGCACCACGGCGTTGCCGACCTTCTTGGTGACGGTGTAGCCGACGCGCGGCGCAAGGTCATCGCCGCGGTCGAGAACTTCAACGAGAAAAAGCCGCCCGCGGCGTTTCTCGCCGCCGCGCACAGCCAGGAATTCCGCGCGTTTCAGAAGCCGCCCGGGGGTTTTCCCCTTTGGCTTGCCGGTTGCGGGCAACGATCTCGTCTTTCGTTCAGGCGCTGAGCCGCTTGCGGCCGCGATTGCGGCGGGCGGCAACGACGCCACGGCCACCCTTGGTGGCCATGCGGGCACGGAAACCATGCCGGCGCTTACGGACGAGCTTGGACGGTTGGTAGGTACGCTTCATTTGTTTTAATACCGCGGGGTGCGGCCCTTCTTGATTCTGTCACTCTGTAACAGGAGCTTTGCCGGGCCGGCTTAGGCGCGATCGAAACCGCGCCGGGACGAATGGCCCGAGCGTGAGCGGGCTTATAGGAAGAAGGTTTTGGGAAGTCAATCCGGGGTGCCCCCGAGGCATTTTTGCTGGACCAAGGTTGAAATTGGCAAAAAAGCCGCAAATCGCATAATCTTGGCCGATCAAGCCTTTGTGAATGCGCGTCAATGACGAGTGAAACTCTGCCCACGAACGAGAAGGCAAGGCCGGCGGCGAATTCGACGCGCCGGGTGCCGCTGTCGCGCGGCCTGTCGACCAAGCTCCTCTTCCTCACCATCGCCTTCGTGCTTTTGGCTGAAATCCTGATCTTCCTGCCCTGGATCGCCAGCTATCGGGTCAATTGGCTGAAGGAGCGGTTGAGCACCGCCGCCGCCGTGTCGATCGTGCTCTTGCAGGGCGAGCCCAACGCGCTGTCGCATAACGCCCAGAACGACGTGCTGATGGCGATCGGCGCCAAGGCGATCGCCGTGCGCGACGGCGGCGTCTCGCGGCTGCTCGTCGTTTCCGACATGCCGCCCCAGGTCGACGAGCATATCGACATCGCCGATGTCGGCCTGGTCAACGGCATGACCGGCGCGCTCGACACGCTGTTCTTCGGCGGCAAGCGCATGCTGCGGGTCTTCGGCCCGGTCGGCGACAGCGACAAGGAATTCGAGCTGATCATGCCGGACTACAGGCTGCGCGACGCCATGCTTCGATATTCGCGCAACGTCGCCGTCGTCTCGCTGCTGATTTCGCTGTTCACCGCCATGCTGGTCTATGCGGCGATCGACCTGATCATGATCGGGCCGATCCGCACCATGACGCGCTCGATCTTGGCCTTCTCCGAGGCGCCCGACGATCCTGGCCGCGTCATTCGTCCCGCCGACCGCGCCGACGAGATCGGCGTGGCCGAGCGCGAGCTGTCACAGATGCAGGACCGGCTGCAGAAGATGCTGTCGGAGCAGAAGCATCTCGCCGACCTCGGCCTGGCCGTCTCCAAGATCAACCACGACATGCGCAACATCCTGGCGTCCGCGCAGCTGATGTCGGATCGCCTGCGCCAGGTGAAGGACCCGACCGTGCAGGCCTTCGCGCCGAAGCTTCTGCGCGCCCTCGACCGCGCCGTCTCCTACTCCGAAGGCGTGCTTCACTACGGCCGCACCCAGGAGCCGGCGCCGTCGCGCCGGCGGCTCAGGCTGCGCCAGCTGGTCGACGACGTGCACGGCCTGCTCGACATCGAGGAGGGCATCGAGTTCATCAACGGCGTCGAGCTCGCCTTCGAGGTCGACGCCGATTCCGACCATCTCTTCCGCGTGCTCACCAATCTCTGCCGCAACTCCATTCAGGCGATGGCCGCCGACACCGAAAGCGCGGTGGTGCGCCGGCTGGCGGTCGCCGCCGAGCGCCATGGCAGCGTCAGCCGCATCACCGTCACCGACACCGGCCCCGGCCTGCCGCCCAAGGCGCGCGAGAACCTGTTCGCCGCCTTCCGCGGCTCGGCCCGCAGCGGCGGCACCGGCCTCGGCCTGGCGATCGCGCACGAGCTGACCCGCGCCCATGGCGGCACCGTCGAGCTCGTCGAATCGATCGGCGGCCGCACCGTCTTCGCCGTCACCATCCCCGACCAGCCTGTCCGGCTCGACCAGGCGCGCAACGGCCTGCGCCGCCCGGCTTGAGGTTGCCGCCTCCGGCTGAGCCGCCTGTCGGCAGCGGCGCACCTCGATCAAAGCCGGCAAAACCGTCTGCGACAAAACTTTTGCCAGATCGGCTTGCTTTTCGCGAATTCAGTCGTTAGGGAACACTCCACATCGCGGCCGGCCGTCTCGACCGGATCGCGGGGCCTGTGTCATGCACGGCCTGTTGCGCGCCCGTAGCTCAGCTGGATAGAGCACCAGACTACGAATCTGGGGGTCAGGAGTTCGAATCTCTTCGGGCGCGCCAAATACCGCCAACTGCCCTCCATAGTGCGCCATTGCATCGGCAACCGGCCCCCCGCATCGAGCTCTACGTCGGTAGAGCCAGCCAGGTCTGAATCCCGAACAGGCTGTTCGGACCGCTTCGGGCTGCTGCGGACGTGCGCTCCGAATGGGTGACACCGCGCCCGGCGACCATTCAGTTCAATTCCCCCGGGACGATGATCTGGTCAGCTCCGGTGCTGTCCCGGTGATGGAAGTCGCCGCGAAAGAGATAGGTAACGGTGCCGAGACCGGTATGTGGGTGCGGTCGGAAATCGACGCCTTGCCGGTCAGGAACTCGGCGGGCCCGGCCTGATCGAAGAAGATGAACGGTCCGACCATCTGCCGCTTCGGCGCGGGCAGGGCGCGACGAACCTCGAAGTCGCCCAAGTCGCGGGATCGCGGAATGATGAGGGTCTCGATAGCGTCGATGCCCACCTCATCGGGGCAGCCGGGCTCGATGGCTGGGGTCCAACTCATGTGCGTCATCCTCCTGCGCTGACAGAATGTCTAAACTGGCGCGCGACCGGCTGCCCGACCAGCAAACACCTAGATAAGTCAAGCTGTGTCGCAGCAAGTGGAATGTTCAGGCCTATATCGCCGAAGGAATGCCGCCGTCGAATGCAGATCCTTGACTAAGCTTCTTAGCCGTCGAGACCCCAAAGCTTCGGGTTCCGTTTGAAATACTCAGTCAGCATTTCGGTGAGCACCCGCACTTTCCGCGCGGGATGCTGACCCGGCGGGCGTACGACATATGCGGCCCCCGGAGGTACCGGATAGCGTGTCATGATCGGAACCAATGCACCGGAGGCCACATATTCATATGTGATGCAATCGGGGAGCCAGGCGATGCCGAGGCCTGCCGCAGCAGCAGCGGCAAGTGCCGTGGCGCTGTCGGCTTTGAACTTGCCCTGCGGCTGGACCGTAACAATCTTGCTGCCATCCATGAACTGCCAGGCTTCCGTTCCCTGCATGAGGGCCTGATGGGTGACGAGTTCGTCCAGAGTCTCCGGTGACCCATGCGCTTTGATGTAATCCGGGCTTGCGACAAGTTTTCCATGGATCGGCCCGACGCGCTGCGCGATCAGGTTGGAGTCCTGAAGGTAGGCGCCCCGGATCGCGCAATCGAAACCCTCTGCGATGAGATCGACGAAGCGATCGCTGTAGGAGGTCTGGATGTGAAGCCGCGGGTGCTGGCGCGCCATTTCCGCAAGCACGGGAGCGAAGTGCGTCGTGCCGAAAGTAAGCGGCATGGCAACCCTCAGGCGGCCGCGAAGGTCGCCGGATGGCAGGATGGTTTCCCTTGCGGTATCGATCTCGGCGCTGGCTCTGGCCGCGTGGTCTCTGAACGTGATCCCCGCTTCCGTAAGCGCGGCCCCGCGGGTCGTTCGTGCAAGAAGCTGGACGCCGAGTTCTGCCTCGATCCGGAAAAGCCGCCGGCTCACGATTGACTTGGAGATGCCGAGCCGGCGTGCGGCGGCCGATACGCCCCCTGCATCGGCCACGGCGACGAATGTCTGGAGATCTTCGATGTTCATTCCGTCGTTCCCAATTTCGCGACACAGCTTACCTGAATACGGCACTATCTCATCACCCAAAGGAACAGCAAATTGCGTTCCGGCAACGTCGCCGGCTGGCGCATGTCTCCCGTGAACCCATCGCCGTCCATAGCGGCAGAGAAAGGAAGTCTTGATGACCCCTCGTAACGGCCTCGATTCGCTTCTTCGTCCCGAAGATTCGGTCCTCGTTCTGATCGACCACCAGCCTTATCAACTCGCAAACCTGAACAGCCACGATCCGCACATGGTGGTCAACAACACGACCGCGCTGGCGAAGCTGGCAAAAGCCTTCAATGTTCCGACCATTCTCACCAGCGTGATCGCGGCGCGCGGCGGCCGTCTCTTCAAACAGATCACCGACGTATTTCCGGGCCAGGAAGTCATCGATCGCACTTGGGTGAACACCTGGCAGGACGAGAATGTGGTGAACGTCGTCAAGGCGACCGGCCGCAAGCAGCTGATCATCGCCGGCCTGTGGACCGAGGTCTGCGTCGCAATGCCTGTGATCCAGGCCGCCGGCGAAGGCTGGGACGTGACCGTGATCACCGACGCGTCGGGCGGGATTTCGAAGGAGTCTCACGAAGTTGCCATCCAGCGAATGATCGCGGCCGGCGCGAACGTGATGACCGTGATGGCGCTCGCTGGCGAATGGCAACGCGATTGGGCGCGCACCGAGCATGTCGAGGAGCTGACCGAGATTCTCATCCAGCACTTCGGCGGCAGCGGCATCGCGTATCTTTGGGAGCAGCAGCTTCTCAACACGCCAGTAGCTGGCTGATCCCGGCCGGGATGGCGAGCATTTCGGTGAGGGTCGGAATCGATCCGTTTGCCGGCCCTCGCCATTCTCACTTCACGGGAAAGCCTTTTGATGTCAGCGATAAATCCATGTGCGCGGATGCTGGCCCCGGCTGACCCGGCAGCGGTGAAGCCTTCCGCCGAAACGGCTCGATCTGGCCCGCCGCGCCTCTTTCTGGTCGTTGAGCAGGTGGCTGGCCGATCCCGAAAGCGTCATCTGGCGCGACTAGGCGCGGCCGCCCATGGCGCCAAAGGCAGAGGCTGGAGAGGTTCGGTGCGCGGTGAGCTACGCGATCCAGCAACGCTAAGAGCGGTTCTTACCGCAAGACAAGGCAACCATCGCAGCGCAGGTGATCCGGAACTTTGCGGAATGGCACAACGCGTTCTGGAGCACTTGCACAATCAGGTGGAGGCAACCGGCAACCTGCTCGGTCACAGGCGATCATCACACGGAGGTAAATGATCGCCTGCCGTGTCGCTCGGAGCGGCGGTCCGACGGCTTAGACTTACATCTCTTGTTCCCAGAAGCCGCGGGTGTTCACGTTAGCGGCGTCGGCAAGAGCTTCCAACTCCGCGATGTCGTCGCTGGTGAGCGTGATGCTGCTGGCTCGGGCCAGACCGTCGACATGATGGGGCTTGGTGACGCCGACGATCGGCGTCGTGCCCTTGGCCATCGCCCACGCTGTCGCGACATCGGGCGCTGCTGCACCCTGGCTCAGGCCGATCGAGGCGAGCTTGTCCGTCAGAGCCTTCAGTTGAGCCAGCATGCCGTTGTAGATCTCCGCCCGGCTGCTGCCTTCCGGCAGCGGATTCTCCGGGCTGTACCGGCCGGTCAAGGCGCCCTGTTCGAGCACCATATAGGCGAAGAACGGAATGCCTTGGTTGCGGCAGTAGTCCAGGATGCCAGCTTGCTCAGAGCTGCGGTAGAGGAGGCTATAGTGGTTCTGGACGGCTTCGACCCGGAACCCGGCTTCGCCCAGGATCTGGTCGGCGAGCTTGATCTCGCTCAGGTTGTGATTCGAGACGCCGACATGTTTGACCTTCCCGCTCTTCAGCAACGGAATGAGGTGCGGAGTCCACCGCGGCACATCGGCTGGATTGTGAATCCAGTAGAGGTCGATGTAGTCGGTGCCGAGGTTGGCCAGGCTCTGCTCCAGCATGTCCGCCACCGGATCGTCGCTGGTTCCCGCGATCCGCGGGTTGAACTTCGTGGAGAGCTGGTAGCCGCTGCGGGCGTAGCGCTTCAGGACCTCCCCGAGTACGGTTTCGGAACGGCCCATGCCGTACACCAGGGCGGTGTCCCACAGGGTGAACCCGGCCGCGTGCGCCTTGTCGGCAGCCTCTTCCAGGCCAGCTTGAGTCAGGTGGCTGCCGAAGTAGCCGTTGCCAGTCTCGCCGCTGTCGCCCCAGGCCCACGTGCCCAGTGCGACCGTGGGGGTCTTCAGATTATCGGTTCTCATGTTTGCTCCATACTTGTTCCGTGGCCAGGTTTGCTGTGACCCAGGCGCCGCTGACACTTTGATGCGGGGCGACGTCGAACCGTTAGCCTGATGCGCCGGGATCACTGCCCAATCCTCCAGAAGCTGCGGGTTCGCATTGCCGCCCTTCCGCGCGCGTGCGATGGTCCGTTTCATGGAAACGCTGACCGAAATCGCGGCCGTGATTGCCCGGCACGTCGCGAAGGATGGCTTCCACGCCACCCCCATCGAACGTGTGACGCTTGTTCGATCCTCCACGATGACGATGCCGATGCCGAATGTTTACCGGCCGCAACTGTGCCTCGTCGCGCAGGGGCGCAAGGAGGTCACCCTGGGCGACCGCGTGTTCAGATACGCACCGGGGCGCTATGGGGTCGTGACCTACGACCTGCCGGTTATAGGCCATGTGGTCGAGGCGACGCCCGACAAGCCCTATCTTTGCCTGTATCTCGATTTCGATCCGGTCATGCTGGGGGACTTGGCGTTGCGCGTGCCGCCGCCGCCGGGAGCGCCATCCGAGCCCATAGGCAAGACGGTGTCCGACGCCGGCGCCGGTCTGCTCGACGCGGCGCTGCGCCTGCTACGCCTGCTCGACGATCCGGCAGCGCTGCCCGCGCTCGGGCCGCTTGCCGAGCAGGAAATTCTCTATCGCCTGCTCGCCGGCCCGGACGGCGCCAGGATGCGGCACATCACCTCCGGCCAAGGTCGGGTGGCCCAGGTCGGCCGCGCCATCGCCTGGATCGGGAAGAACTTCCGGGGACGGTTCAGCATCGAGCGGCTTGCCGCGGAAGTAGGCATGAGTCCGTCGAGCCTGCACGAGCATTTTCGCGCCGTGACGGCGATGACGCCGCTGCAATTCCAGAAGCAGCTCAGGCTGCAGGACGCGCGCAGCCTGATGCTGGTCCAGGACATCGACGCCACGACTGCCGCCTTCCGCGTAGGTTACGAAAGCGCGTCGCAGTTCAGTCGCGAATATCGCCGCCACTTTGGAGAACCGCCGGCGCGCGACATAGCCCGCTTGCGCGCCTCGCCGGGCTTGGCAGTGGTAGCTTGAGTTCAGCCTGCCCGGCACCGGTTTCAAATTGGCGTTCATGCGCGCCAAAAACCAATTGCAAAATAAAATCGGTCGACCTAACCTGAACCGATTGCATAACGCAATCAGATTGCGTGAATGCCATTTGAGGAACAGGCAATGGCCAAGCTCGTGTTCGGAATGAACCAGTCGCTGGACGGCTACGTCGATCATACGGCGTTCGGGCCAAGCCCCACGCTCTTCCGCCACTTCATCGCGGAGGCCGAGCGGCAGTCGGGCAGCGTCTACGGTCGCCGCATGTACGAGATCATGCGTTACTGGGACGACGAGCATCCCGAGTGGGATGCCGAGCGGCTTGCCTACGCGGCGGCGTGGCGGCGCCAGCCGAAATGGGTCGTCTCGCGCTCGTTGAAGTCTGTAGGTCCCAACGCCACGCTCGTCGAAGATGATCTTGAGGGCGCAATGCGGAAGCTGAAGGCCGAGCGCGACGGCGAGATCGAAGTCGCCGGCCCGGACTTGGCGCGAAGCCTCGCCGAACTGGGCTTGATCGACGAATATCGGATCTACCTGCACCCGGTCGTGCTTGGTCACGGCAAGCCCTATTTCGCCGGACCCCGCCCACCGCTCCGCCTGATGGCGCATGATCGGATCGGCGAAGATGTGATCAGGTTGACCTACGCTCCGGCCTGATCTCGCGACGTCCGGCGCGCCACCGCCTGTCGAAAATTCGTAAGGTCTCAGCTCGCGCGCGGCGCCGTTCGGGCCTGCACGAGCAGCCAGCGTTCAAACCCCCACAAAAGCATCGGACAGGCCATAAGTGCCGCCGAGCCGAGGCCGAGGGCTGCGCCTGCGTGGCCAGTCCAAAGCGCCAGCCTGCCGCCGAGCCAAGGCGCGATCAGCATCGTGGCGTAGTAGACCGTGTAGAAGAGTCCCATTCCCAGCGCTCGCATCGCCGGCGCCAGCACCCGCGCCGGCAGGCTCATGATTGATCCGGCTGGGAGCCCGCAGACGAGGCCGAGCGCAACCAATGTGGGCGGCACCGGCGAGCCCCGCCACAACAGCACAATCAGCGCAGCGAAAGCCAGGCAGCTTGCGGCAAGCAGCGCATTGCGGCTTCCCGCGCGGTCCGCGAGGTAGCCTCCAAGGGGAACGGATAGGGCCGCGAGCCACAGCACGATGCTGACGGCCGAGCCGGCGGCGGCCGTCGACCAGCCGCGCTCGACCAGCATCGACGGCGCGAAACTGAAGATCATGGCGAAGCCGACATTGTAGAAGGCCCATGTCAAGCCTGCCAGCAGCACGGCCCAGACGGCCGGCAGCCCAAGTCGCGCGTCTTGCGCCGAAACCGGAGCGGCGGGCTGGCCTGGCGGCCGGTAGAAAAGCCCCACCAGCGCCAGGGCTGCGCCGATAAGCGCCATGACCGCGATCTGCGCGCCCGCAATTCCGAATTCAGCCTGGATCAGCGGCAGCGCGACGAGCGTGAGGGCAATGCCCAGCGGCCATGAGTTGATGAAGATCGCCATCGCCGTGGCGATCTGCCGGCCCGCGAACCAGTCGACCATCATCTTGGTCATGAGCACGTTCAACAGCACGCCGCCTATGCCCGCGATCAGCCGGCCTGCGATTTGCACCCTCCATGAAGTCGAGATGCAAAGCAGTGCCTCGCCCGCCAGCATCATGACCAATCCGGCAAGCACGGTCGCCTTGTCGCCAAAGCGACGTCCGATCGCACCGCCCGGCAGCGCCAGCGCGATGCCCGGCGCGAAATAGAGGCCTATGAGCACGCCTATATCGGCGAGATTGGCGTTCAGTGTCTTCCCCAGCTCCGGCGCGATGGCCGCGATACTCTGGAACTGCACCGCCATTGCGGCGCGAGCGGCAAAGAGGACTGCAAGGATCGTCCAGCGGCCACGCATGACGATCAGATCCGGCGCGGAGGGCATGCCTGCCGGCGCATCGGTTGGCTCGTGCAAAAAGACCTGCTTTCGCCCGGCCGGCGCCGCCCGGCGGTCCGGCACTGCGTGCAGGCCAACGCCAACCCTGGCCATACGGCCGAACTGCCCCCTCCCATCTTTTGCCCCACCAAATCTGCGGGCGGCCGCTACGGCCGGCCTGCTGCCTGCGCAATCGAGCTTCTCGAATTTTGCGGCCCGGACCTCTCTTCGAAATCCTAGCACGGCTCGGCTCGCAGTGAAAATGCGATTGCCGGGCTCGTCGTCTCCGTCAGCTGCGGGCGCCCGCCTTGCCGTTGGCGCCGTCGAGCAGCGCGATCAATCCCTTGAGGATCTCGATCGGCGGTGGCGGGCAGCCTGGAATGCGCAGGTCGACCGGCACCACGTCCGCCACGCCGCCGACGACCGCGTAGCTGCCGGCGAAGCAGCCGCCGTCCCTGGCGCAGTCGCCGAGCGCGACCACCCATTTCGGGTTGGGGGTCGCGTCAAAAGTCCGCCTCAGCGCCTCGCGCATGTTTTTCGTGACCGGCCCGGTGACCAGAAGCACGTCGGCGTGGCGCGGCGAGGCGACGAAGCGGAAGCCGAAGCGCTCGATGTCGTAGAAGGCGTTGTTGAGCGCGTGCATTTCGAGCTCGCAGCCATTGCAGGAGCCGGCGTCCACGACGCGGATCGACAGGCTCCGGCCGAGCCGCTTGCGGACTGTGCCGTCGAGGGCGCGCGCCAGCTCGTCGACGGCCGCGTCGCTCGCTTGCGGCGGGCGCTCGGTCAAGGGCGGGCGGATCAGGCTTTCGAAGAGCAGTTTTCGCATGGCGGTGTGCCTTGGCCGGGCCTAGAGGTCGTGGCCCGAATAGGAGCAGTTGAACGATTTGTTGCAGAGCGGGAAGTCGGCGACGATGTTGCCTTCGACCGCCGCTTCCAGCAGCGGCCACTGGAACCATGAAGGGTCGCGCAGGTGGCAGCGCTCGATCGTGCCGTTCTCGCCGATGCGCAGCCAGGCCAGTATGTCGCCGCGGAAACCCTCGACCAGCGCCATGCCCTCACGCGGTCCATCCGCAATATCGCCCGCTGCGGCGATCTCGACGCCGATCGGGCCGGCGGGCAGCCGCCCGAGGATCTGTTCGATCAGCGACAGGCTCTGCTCGACCTCGCGCACGCGGATCCAGACGCGCGCGTTGACGTCGCCCTCCCGCAGCACCGGCACGTCGAAGGCGAGCTCGTCGTAGGGCGCGTAGGCAAGATCGCGCCGCGCGTCGAAATCGCGGCCCGACGCCCGCCCGACATAACCGCCGGCGGCATGTTGCCGGGCAAGCTCGACTTTCAGCCGGCCGGCCGCCACCGTGCGGTCCTGCAGCGATGCCGTGTTGTCGTAGAGTTCGACCAGATGCGGGAAGCGCTTCCTGATCTCCGCGACCAGCGACCGGATGGCGCTCGTCCCCGCCTCGTCCAGATCGCTCGCCGTGCCGCCGGGTACGATACGGTCGCGCATCAGGCGATGGCCGAAGGCAGCGTCGGCGGCGCGCAGCGCGCGCTCGCGCAGCACGCCGCAATGCGCGTGCATGATCGCGAAGGCGGCGTCGTTGCAGATGGCGCCGATGTCGCCGAGATGATTGGCAAGGCGCTCCAGTTCGGCCATCAGCGCCCGCAGCCAGATTGCACGCGCGGGAACCTCGAGCCCGAGCGCGGCTTCGACAGCGCGGCCAAAGGCCAGCGAATAAGCGACCGTGCTGTCGCCCGACGTCCTGCCCGCGAGTTTTGCGGCCCGGTCGATCGGCGCGCCTGCCATCAGGCCCTCGATGCCCTTGTGCACATAGCCCAGCCGCTCTTCCAGCCGCACCACCGTTTCGCCGCCGGCCGTGAAGCGGAAATGCCCCGGCTCGATGATGCCGGCATGCACCGGCCCGACCGCGATCTGGTGCAGGCTTTCACCCTCGGCCGCGAGGAACCGGTAGGAGGCGGCGGTCGCCGGTCCGCCGGGCCGCACGGCCAGCGGATGCGAGACGCCCCATTGGCCATGGTCGAGCCAGCGGCGGGTGTCGGCCAGGCCCTGCGGCGCCAGCCCGAACAGGTCCGCGGCGGCGCGTTCCAGCCGCAAGGCCGGCGCATGGTGCTGGCCGACCGACGGGTAGCGGCCGCCGCGGCAATCCAGGCTGACGACGCCGATGGTCTGCGCTTCGTCGAGAAGCGCCATATGCACCTTGTCCGGCTCCCCCCACAGGCCGAGCAGGCTCCAGCGACCATTGGCGAGCTCCTCGACCGCGAGGTTCCAGGCCTTCGCGGTCACCACGGCGCGCGGCCAGGGAACGTGATGCTCGATACGACGACCGGCTTCGATGACATCGGCGAGCACGGGCGTTTTTTTCCTCACCATGCGCCTCACCCCAGAATCCCGGCGACGTGCTGGAACCACGCCACCAGCGGCGCCGGCAGATAGATGCCGGCGGCAAACACCAAGGCGAGGTGCGAGTACATCGGCACGTAGGACGCCTCGACCGGCGCCATGCCGCCGCGCGGCTCGCCGAAGGCAAGCCCCGTCAGCCGCAACAGCAGCGCGCCGAAGGCGATCAGCAGCCCGAACACCAGCGGGATCGCCAGCCACGGATGCCTGGCAAAAGTCGAGCTGACGACCAGGAACTCGCTCATGAAGATGCCGAGCGGCGGCAGGCCGGCGATCGCAACGACGCCGATGACGAGCGCCCAGCCGAGGCCGGGATGGCTTTCGGTCAGGCCCCTGATCTCGGAGATCTTCTGCGTCCCCTTGACCTGCGCGATATGGCCGACGGCGAAGAAGATCGCCGATTTGGTCAGGCTGTGCATGACCATGTGCAGCAGGCCGGCGAAGTTGGCGAGCGGGCCGCCCATGCCGAAGGAGAAGACGATGATGCCCATGTGCTCGATCGAGGAATAGGCGAACAGGCGTTTGATGTCGCGGCGGCGGTAGAGCATGAAGGCCGCGAAGATCAGCGAGGTCAGCCCCATCGTGACCATCAGCGGTCCGGGGCCGATCGCCTGCGGGCTCGCCGCGAGCAAAAGCTTGAAGCGCAGCACGGCATAGAGCGCGACGTTGAGCAGCAGGCCCGACAGCACCGCCGAGATTGGCGTCGGGCCCTCGGCATGCGCGTCGGGCAGCCAGGCGTGCAGCGGCGCGAGACCGACCTTGGTGCCGTAGCCGAGCAGCAGGAAGATGAAGGCGACGCTGAGCAGCGCGGGGTCGAAATGCGCCGCCTTTTCGATCAGCACCGACCAGACCATGGCGTTGGTGCCTTCGCCGACGACCGGCTGCGCGGCCATATAGACGAGGATGGTGCCGAACAGCGCCAGCGCGATGCCGACGCTGCCGA
The DNA here is from genome assembly GCF_006439385.1 of Mesorhizobium sp. B3-1-7. Classification (NCBI taxonomy): domain Bacteria; kingdom Pseudomonadati; phylum Pseudomonadota; class Alphaproteobacteria; order Hyphomicrobiales; family Phyllobacteriaceae; genus Mesorhizobium; species Mesorhizobium sp. B3-1-7. The sequence continues at coordinate 76,424 of NZ_VFTL01000007.1, read as the reverse complement.
GGATGAAGTATTTCCAGGCCGCCTCCAGCGCCTCATGCGTGCGATAGATGCCGACCATCAGCACGGTAGTCAGCGTGGCGAGCTCCACCGCGACCCACATCAGGCCGATATTGTTCGACACGAACGCGAGGTTCATGCCGAACATCATGATCTGGTACATCGCGTGGTAGAACCTGAGGTTCGGCGCGGTCAGCCGGCCGGTCTCCAGCTCATGCGCGGTATAGGAGGCGCTGAACACGCTGGTGGTGAAGCCGACGAATGTGTTGAGCACGATGAAGACGATGTTGAGATCGTCGACGATAAGATATTGCCCCGGCGCCGGCCGCTCGGTGACGAACAGCGACAGCGCGGCGAGCAAGGTGAGCAGGCTCGCTATCACGTTCACGATCGCCGTCATGCGGTAGTTCGGCAATGCCGCCAGGATGGCCGCGGCGGCGGCCGGAATGAAAAGGATCGCGGCCACGGCGTCGAAGGAGAACCCGCTCACCGGCGTTCTCCCCGGTAGTCGTCGAGCGCGCCGACATCGACCGAATCGAACCGTTCCCGGATGCGGAACAGGAAGACGCCGATGACGATGAAGGCGATCAGGATCGAGAAGGCGACGCTGATCTCGACCACCAGCGGCATGCCCTTGGCGCCGGTGGCGGCCAGCACCAGGCCGTTCTCCAGCGACATGAAGCCGACGACCTGGCTGACGGCGTTGCGCCTTGTCACCATCACCAGCAGCCCCAGCAGGATGATCGACAGCGCGAAGGCGAGGTCCTCGCGCGCGAGCGGGTCGGCCTCGGGCGTCACCCGCAGCATCAGCACCATGGAAAGCGTCACCAGCCCGATGCCGGCGAGCATGGTCGGGCCGATGCCGACGGCGGTCTCGATGTCGCGGTGGATGCCGAGCCGCTGGATGATGCGATGCAGCCCGACGGGAATGACGATCGCCTTGAAGACCAAAGCGATGCCGGCGGTGATGTAGAGATGGTGCGCGTCCTGGATATAGGCCTGCCAGGCCACCGAGAGCGCCAGCACGACCGCATGCAGCGCAAAGACGTTGATCAGCGCGAACAGCCGGTCCTGGTAGAGCATCATGAAAGAGATCAGCACCAGGCTGCCGGCGAGCAGATGGGCGATGTCGAAGGTGAGACCGTTCATCACAGGCTCCGCGAAACGAACAGCAGGAGCGTGCCGAGCAGCGCCAGCATCAGCGCTGCACCCAGGAAGTCCGGCACCCGGAAGACGCGCATCTTGGCGACCGCCGTCTCGAACACGGCGAGCAGGATGGCAAGCGCCGCGAGCTTGGCGAGATAGGCGGCGGCGCCGATGGCCAGCGATTGCGGCCCCGTCCCGGCGCTCGCCAGCCCCCAGGGCAGGAAGACGCAGGAGATCAGCGACATGTAGAGCAGCAGCTTGAGAAAGCTGGCGAGCTCGATCATCGCCAGATGGCGGCCGGAATATTCCAGGATCATCGCCTCATGCACCATGGTGAGCTCCAGATGCGTGGCGGGATTGTCGACCGGGATGCGCGCGTTCTCGGCGATCGCCACCATCACCAGCGCGATCAGCGACATGCCGAGCGACACCCGCAGCCCGACCTGCGGCGAACCCATGAAGGCGGCGACAGTCGAAAGCTGCGTGGCGCCGGCCACCAGTGCCAGGCTGAAGACGATGAGCAGCATCGCGGGTTCGGCCAGCGACGCGATCATCACCTCGCGGCTGGCGCCGATGCCGCCGAAGCTGGTGCCGACGTCCATCCCCGCCAACGCCAGGAAGAAGCGCGCGCTGCCGAGCAGCGCCACGATGGCGATGAGATCGGCCGCCCAGCTGAACTGGAGGCCGGAGGCGAAGGTCGGAACGAGCGCCGCCGCGACCCATGTAGCGGCGAAGATCAGGTAGGGCGTCACGCGAAACAGCCAGGACGCGTTGTCCGCCAGCACGACCTCCTTGCGCATCAGCCTGACGAGATCGCGATAGGGCTGGATCACCGAGGGTCCCTGCCGCCGCACCAGCCTCGCCTTCACCTTGCGCACGAAGCCGATCAGAAGCGGCGCCAGCAACAGCACCGAAAACATCTGCGCGCCCTGCACGGCAAGCTCCAGGATCACGGCCATAGCGCAAGCACCAGGAGCAGGATGACGAGGTAGAGGAAGACCAGCGTCAGGTAGCGGCGGATGGTCAGGAACTGCAGGTGGTTCAGGCGCTCGGTGGCGAAATCGATCGCGCCGGCGATCGGCTGGTAGAAGATATCCCAGGCCAAATCATGCATATCCACCTTGAGGTGCGCCGGTTCGAGGGAACCCGGCGCCGGCATCTCCACCGTCTCGCGGGCGCGGAACGCGAAGCCGCCAAAGACGCGGCGGATGGGCTGCGCGAAGCTGACGGCGCTGTATTGGGCGGCCGGCACGGCGTCTGTGAAGCCGCACCCCCATGCAATGCTCCGGCGCAGCGCATGCGAGGCGAAGCGGTGGATGAAGAAGGCCGCGAGCGACGCCGAAATGGCGATGAAGGCGAAGACCAGCAGCCCGTTATAAGAGCTGCGGCTCTCGGCGATAGGCACGATCGACAGCCAAGGCTGCGCAGTCTGCAAAGGCATGCGGTCGCCGATCAGTGACAGCGTCACCGGCGACAGGCCGTCGATGACGAAGCCGGGCAGGATGCCGGCGAACAGGCAGAAGGTCGCAAGCACGGCCATCGCCGCCAGCGACCAGCGGTCGACCTCATGCGCGCGTTCCACCGCCGCCGATCGCGCCCGGCCAAGGAAGGTGATGCCGAAGGCCTTGACGAAGCAGGCCGCGGCCAGCGCCGCCGCCAGCGCCAGCATGCCGCCGACCGCGGGCACGATGACCTTCAGCCCCCATTGCGGCAGTTCGGGGCTGCGCAATATGGCCTGGAAGACCAGCCATTCGGAGGCGAAGCCGTTGAAGGGTGGCAGCGCCGAGATCGAGACGCAGCCGACGAGGAAGACGAAGCTGGTGACCGGCAGGCGGTGGATGAGGCCGCCGAGCTTTTCCATGTCGCGTTCGCCGGTCGACGTCAGCACCGCGCCGGCGCCGAAGAACAGCAGGCTCTTGAAGAAGGAATGGTTGAGCACGTGGAAGAGCGCCGCGATGAGGGCCAGCGCCGCGGCCGAGGGCATGGCGTTCGCCTTGAAGGCGAGCGCAAGGCCGAGGCTGGAAAAGATGACGCCGATATTCTCGATGGTCGAATAGGCGAGCAGCCGCTTCAGGTCCTTTTCCATCAGCGCGTGAAGGATGCCCAGCACCGCCGTCACGCCGCCGATGAGGAGCACGGCGACGCCCGACCACCATGCCGGCGCGCCAAGCAGGTCGAACACCACGCGGATGAAGCCGTAGATGGCGACCTTGGTCATGACGCCGCTCATCAGCGCCGAGACGTGGCTGGGTGCCGCCGGATGGGCAAGCGGCAGCCAGGCATGCAGCGGCACCAGGCCGGCCTTGGAGCCGGCGCCGAGCAGCATGAGAACGAGCACCGCGCCTGCCGCGAATGGGCCCGGATGCGCCGTCCGCATCGCGTCGAACGCATAGGTTCCCGCCGGTCCCGCCAGCAGGCCGAAGGCAAGCAGCAGCGCCATCGTGCCGAAGCTCGCCATCACCAGGTATATGGTGCCGGCGCGTCGGTTGGCCTCGTCGCGGTGATGCGCCATGACCAGCGCCCAGGAGGCGAGCGACATGAATTCCCAGGACAAGAGGAAGCTGAAGGCGTCGTTGGCCAGCACCACGAGGTTCATGCCGGCGAGGAACGCCGGATAGAACGGCAGCACGCGATGTGGCGCGGATTCGTGCCGGCCGTAGCCAAGGGCATAAAGGCTGGTGACGGCGCCGCCCAGATTGACGACGATGAGGAAGAACGCCGACAGGCCGTCGAGGCGGAACCGGGCACCGGTCCAGGGCAGGCCGAGCGGCAAGGTGGCGGACGCCTCGCCGTAATTGCCGGCGAGATGGCTGGCAACGATCACGATCAGTGCGGCTGAAATGGCAAACGCGGCGCCGTAGACCAGACGCGTCGCAAAGGTGTGCCGGCTGACGGCCGCGGCAAGGATGGCTGTTCCCAGAAGCGCGGCAGGACCGCACAGCACAAGAGCCACGGTCGAGATCACGGCAGGCTCCCGCTAGGCTCGACATCGCCGGCATCGGATGCCCTGGCCGGATCGAGCCCGCTCTTCAGCCGCACGCCGCGACCGCCGCCCTGGCTGACCGCGCCTTCGCCGATCAGTTCGATGCCGGCCACCTCGAGCGCGGCGATCAGCTTCATCAGCGAATCGACATTGCCCCGGATGATCGAGCCGCTGGCTTCCATGCGCTGGATCGTCGGCACCGACAGGCCGGACAATTCGGCAAGCCGGCGTTGATCGATGCCGAGCAACGATCTTGCGGCGCGCAATTGCGGTGCGGTTATCACCGACGACTCTCTCGTTCAGTTCTGAGATATGAGGTGTCGGTGCTGCAGCCTACATTAAAATGTTCTATCGTCAAGGATTGATGTATGAAACATATATGTTGATGGCAACCGCAGGTCGGCTATGGGCATTTGCCAGCGGAAGATCAACCTCGAAGGAGCAAACGCGGTCCGGGCCCGTCATGCCCGCTCGCCGGGAACCGGGAGAATATCCGCCTCCGCGACGCAATAAGGCGCGTGGCGGAAATCGCGGATGCGGACGACTTCATCGCCGCGCCAGTCGATCAGCACGAAGCCGCGCACCGTATCGCCGGCTCGCGGGTTACGGATCAGGATCGCCGGCCGGGCCTCGACGAAGCCGAGTGACAACGCCCAGTCGCTCATGCGGTCGTAATTGCCGAAATACGTCGAGGCTTCCTTCTTGCCGTTGAGGCGGGCGCGGTTGACGACGTCGACCTGAATGTCCTCGGCGATCAGCATCCTCACCCCGTCGAAATCGCGCGCGTTGAACAGGTCGACATAGCGGCGCAGCCGACGCTCCTCCTCCGGGTCGAGCTTCGGCATGGTCATGTCGTCCGGCAACGCCGCCATCGCCTTCAACTCCGCCCGGCCGCGATGCAGCGCCGCCTTGACGGCGGCAAGCGTCGCGCCCGTCACCTCGCAGGTCTCATGCAGGCTGAGGCCGAGCACGTCGACTAGGATCACGGCGCTGCGCTGCGCCGGCGTCAGCCGCATGAAGCTGCGCAGGCTCATGGCAGTCGCGAGCCTCGTCTCGGCGCTGGCGGAGAGGTCCGCTATCGCGGTCATGTCGGTCTCGCTCATTCGCGAACGCTCTCGCTGGCGGCGGCGCAGATGATCCTGCGCCGCATTGTGGGTGATGCGGAACAGCCATTGCTCGGGACGCTCGACGCGCGCACCGCTATCATGGGCGGCAAGCGCCTTCACCACCGCCTCCTGCACGATGTCCTCACCCTCGATCGCCGAGCCGGCCATGCGGGCGGCGTAGCGATGCAGTTTCGGCCGCAGGCCGACAAGCATGGCTTCAAGTTCCGCGCGGCCGAACCCTGCTGAGCTCATCGTCCTCTTTCTCGCCTCGCCGATCACAAGCCGGCCCTGGTCAGGCGGGCACGGCTTCATCGGCTTTGGCCAGCATACGATAGTTGCCGACGATCTTCGCCGGCGACCTCGCCAGCGGTGTCGAACGCCGCCCGGCATGATCGGCGCCGAACGCCTTGAACGCGTCCAGCTCGGTCAGCGCCGAACTGTCCCTGTCGTAGCCGACGAGGTGGACGAACTCGCCATTCTCCAGTTCGAGCACCAGATAGCGCACCGATTGCGGCTGCGTTTCATCCAGCGCCTCGAACACCTTTGCCACCAGCGCCCGGTTCTCGGCGGTGCTGGCGTCTTTTACGCCGTAGCGGATTAGGTTGTAGGTCATGGTCGTCTCCTGTTTGCGGATCTGCGTGAGGAAGACGTTCCATGGGCCCGAAAGGATTCCCGGGCGGGTTGCTATCTTTCGATTCGTCTCCTGCGATCAGCCGCTTCCGCCGATCATGGAGACGATCGTGTCGTCGCCGGCCGATTGCGGTCGCATCCGGCCGCTGGCCAGCTCGATCGACAGTTTGCATAAGGCCGAGTTGACGGGTGTCACCATGCCGTTGAGCCGCCCGAGAAGGACGATCTCGCCATTGAGGAAGTCCGTTTCGAGGGACCCGGTCCCGCGCACGATGCTTTGCAGCGTCGACGACCCGACGCGCACGCGGCCCGGGACCGTGCCGATTGTCAATTCTTCACGGGCCATGGCGTCGGTCTTGTCCCAGTCGATTCCAGCCGCGCTCAGCACGGCCTCGGCTTCGGCTCGTGCCTTCGCATACCATTTCCGCTGCAGCTCGGTATCCCCGAGCGCGGCGTCGATGATGTTTCGAAGGTTGGCCAGCAGCTTGCGATATTTGCTGCTCATCACATTGTCCCTGGGGTCGACGATGAAACCGGACGCGCTCAGAACCCCGCACAGTTTCTCGACTGTGCCGTCTATTCCGGAAGGATAGCGGCCGATATCGAAGGCGCCGATCCTGGGCGCGAAATAGGCCGCTACCTGGCCAGGCGTGTCGTAATCGGCCGGCAGCATCACCGTCGCGCCATAGACATTGGCGAAGAAACGCAACGCCAGCGGCTCGTTGGCAACGCCGTTCTGGAAACAGAATACGGGTTGCGCCGTTACGCCGGCGGCGTTGAGCCGCTGCAGTGCGCCGAGTGTGTCGGGGGTCTTCATCGTCAGGAGCACGACATCGTCCGGCCTGAAGGAAATCTCCGTCGGGTCGGCATGGACGGGAAAGCGCGCGATCCTGGCGCCTTGCGGGGTGGAAAGCGACAGCCCCGCAGCGCGGATGGCGTCGAGCTGCCTGCCGCGGGCGATGCCGAGCACCGTGTGGCCTGAAAAACTCAGCTGGGCCGCGATGGCGCCGCCGACCGCGCCGATGCCATAGACGATGATGCGCATGCTGTTCCCGCTGTGATTGGAGTTGGGACTTCGGTCGACAACGATTGACCGAAAAAGCCTACAGCGTTGTCGCTGAACCGGCGATCACCCAGGCGCTGCGTTCACGCAATCGTGGCTGCCGCCGCCCGCCCCGCGCTGCGCCCCGAAAAAATGCAGCCGCCGAGGAAGGTGCCTTCCAGCGCCGCGTAGCCGTGCACGCCGCCGCCACCGAAGCCGGCCACTTCGCCCACCGCATAGAGACCCGGCACCGGCTCGCCGGCGGAGTCGAGAACGCGGCTGTCGAGATCGGTCTGCAAGCCGCCCAGCGTCTTGCGGGTCAGGATGTTGAGGCGCACCGCGATCAGCGGGCCGTTCGCCGGATCGAGCATCTTGTGCGGCCTGGCGGTGCGGATCAGCTTGTCGCCGAGATAGGCGCGCGCGCCGCGCAGCGCGGTGATCTGCGCGTCCTTGGAGAATGGATTGTCGAGTTGCATGTCGCGGGCGCGGATCTCGCGCTTGACCTGGGCGACCTCCAGCAGCGGCGCGCCGCCGGCCAGCGCGTTCATGCGCGCCACCAGCTTTGCAAGGTCAGCCTCGACGATGAAGTCCTCGCCCTTTTCCATGAACGCCTTCACCGGGCCGGGAATGCCGCTTGTTGCGCGCCCCAGCACCTGCCGCCAGCTTTTCCCCGTGAGGTCGGGGTTCTGCTCGGAGCCCGACAGCGCGAACTCCTTCTGGATGATTTTTTTGGTCAGGATGAACCAGGAATAGTCGAAGCCGGTGCTCATGATGTGGCTGAGCGTGCCGAGCGTATCGAAGCCCGGGTAGAGCGGCACCGGCAGCCTTTTGCCGCGTGCGTCGAGCCAGATCGACGAGGGGCCGGGCAGGATGCGGATCGCGTGATCCGTCCAGATCGGCGCCCAGTTCTTGATGCCCTCGACATAGTGCCACATGCGGTCGCGGTTGATGATCGAGCCGCCGGCAGCCTCGGTGATCGCCAGCATGCGCCCGTCGACATGGTCGGGCACGCCGGTGATCATGCGCTTTGGCGGCGCGCCGAGGCGCTCAGGCCAGTTCCTGCGCACCAGCTCGTGGTTGCCGCCGATGCCGCCGGAAGCCACGATCACCGCTTGTGCATGGAGCTCGAAGTCTCCGGTCACGGCGCGCGAGCTTTTGTGGCCGCGCTCGACGCTGCTCTGCTCCAGCACGTCGCCGCGCACGCCGGTGACGGTGTCGCCAGTGCGGACGATCTCGTTGACCCGTTGGCGGAACCTGAACTCCACCAGCCCCTTCTTCTGCGCCTCGCGCACGCGCAGCACGAAAGGTTCGAGCACGCCGGGCCCGGTTCCCCAGGTGATGTGGAAGCGCGGCACCGAATTGCCGTGGCCGGTCGCATTGCCGCCGCCGCGCTCGGCCCAGCCGACCACGGGGAAGAATTTCAGGCCGCGCTCGATCAGCCATGAGCGCTTCTCGCCGGCGGCGAAGCCGACATAGGCCTCGGCCCATTTGCGCGGCCAGAAATCCTCCGGACGGTCGAAGGCGGCCGTGCCCATCCAGTCCTCGAGCGCGAGGTCGTGGGAATCGCGGATGCGCATGCGCCGCTGCTCGGGCGAATCGACCAGGAACAAGCCGCCGAACGACCAGAAGGCCTGGCCGCCCAGCGACTGCTCCGGCTCCTGGTCGACGATGACGATCTTCTTGCCGGCGTCAGCCAGCTCGGCCGCGGCGACGAGGCCCGCCAGCCCCGCGCCGACAATGATCACGTCCGCGTCAGCCATTTTTCCTCCGTGGCCGGCAAAGCAATTCCAGGAAAGGCGGTTTTCCGTCCGGAATTGCGTCAAACAAAAGAGCTAGACGTTCTCCCAGCCGTCCTTTTCTCCAGCGCGGAAAATAGCGTCGATGACTTTCTGGTTGAGCACGGATTCCTCCAGCGTGAAGACGCGGTCCTTGCCACCCTGCGCGGCACGCACGAAAGCCTCGCATTCCAGCCGGTACTGCTGAGTGCCCGGGAAGCGGAACACCTGCGCTTCGGTGTGGTTCTGGTTGTGCAGCTCGATGCGGTGATGCTCGTAGAGCCCGGCATTGAACGGGCCAAAAACCTCGATGAAGCCGTTCTCGCCGTGGAACACCATAACCTGGCGGGCCGCCATCTGCGTCGACAGATAGAAGGACAGCTCGAAGTCGCCGAAATCGGCGCGGATCGAGGAATAGATGTCGGTGCCAAAGGTCTTGTCGCGCTCGATCGTCGCCTGCACGCGGATCGGCTCCTTGCCGGTCGAAAAGCGCGTCGACACCGTCGGATAAACGCCGATATCGGGCAGCGCGCCGCCGCCGAGATCGAGCTGGTTGCGCATGTTCTTGGGGTCGACATTGTAATAGGAAAACGCGCCCTGCACATGCCGCAGCCGGCCGATGGCGCCGCCGGCGATGAGGTCGCGCACCTTGATCCATTGCGGATGGTAGACGACCATGAAGGCCTCGCAGACCAGCACTTTCTTTTCGTCGCGCAGCTTGATCAGCGGCGGGATGTCCTTGGCGTCGAGCGCCAGAGGCTTCTCGACCAGCACATGCTTGCCCGCTTCGATCGCCTTCGCCGTCCATTCGACATGCTGCGATGTCGGCAGCGGGATATAGACGCCGTCGACGTCCTTGGAGGCGAGCAGCTCCTCGTATGAGCCGAAGGCATGGCGGGCGCCGAAACGCTCGCCCAACGCCTTGGCCTTCGACAGGTCGCGGCTGGCGATCGCCGACAGGACGCCGTTCTCCGAATCCACGATTGCCGGCAAAAGCTGCTCGCGGCCGATCTTTGCCGTCGACAGAACACCCCATCGGAACATCACGCTTCTCCATGTCGGTTTACAGGTAACGAGGTTTGCCCGAAATCGACGGAAAAGCCAATCGCAGACGCGGGCCACAAAACGCCTTCGTCATCCTCGGGCTTGACCCGAGGATCCATTCCGTAACCCTTGACGTAAAGTGCAGCGGCGCAGAAATCTGTAACCGTTGCAACGCTTTAGCGTCACGGAATGGCAACTGTGTTCACGCGAATGCGGTTTTATCGCGCATGATGGCGTTGAGGACGACCAGGAGCTTCCTTGCGACGGCGATGATGGCGAGCTTCTTGGAGCCGGAGCGGGCAGCAAGTGCGCTGTAGAAGGTCTTGAAGCGCTCACAGGTTCGAATGGCCGTGAGGGCTGCCATGTAGAGGGCGCGGCGCACGCGTGATCGCCCGCCCTGGATCTGGCTCCTGCGTGTGAGCTTGCCGCTTTTGTTGTCGAACGGGGCAAGGCCTACAAGAGCGGCGATTGCCTTGGGTGAGCGCTGGCCGAGCTCGGGCAGGAGCGCCAGCAGGGAGAATGCGCCGACCTTGGAGACACCGGGCACGGAGACCATGAGCGAATAATCGCGGGCGGTGTCCTCGGCTTGACGAATGACTTCGGCAATCTGGCTCTCGATCGCCTTGATGCGCGTGTCGAGGTAGGCGATCGTTTCTTCCAGATCGGCAATGACGATCTCATTGAAGGCCTCGGCGAGGTGCTTCTTCGCCGTTGCCCGCATCTCGACCAGTTGATCGCGGTAGCGGGCAAGCGATTGAAGCCGCTCGACTTCTTCGCGCGGCGCCGGCTCGGCCTCAGGATTATAGCGACGGCCGTAGTCGCTCAGCATCCTGGCGTCGAGAGGATCGGTCTTGGCCCGCCGTCTCGTCGACTTCGAATAGTGGTGGGTATGCGCTGGGTTGTGCCGCGAGAACGGCACGCCGGCCTTGGCCAGCGCATGGCGCAGAAGCCGGTCATGGACGCCTGTCGCCTCCATGACGACGAAGTCCCGGCTGGGGTCAAGGCCCGCCACATACGCCGCGATCGCGTCGGCCTGGTTGTCGATGCGCCGAAGACGGCCACTTGTCTCATCAAAAAAATCGAGCCACTGCTTTGAGATGTCGCAGCCGACATAGTTCTGGGCTATCATGTCCACGCCTCTTCCTGTGGTGCGGGGTCTGCTTGGAACAGCCCCGTGCAACTGTTCAGGTTGATGGTTCACCGGTGGGAAGGGACCGGGCCATGCCACGGCCTGTCCGAAAGGACGACCAGGATTCATTCGGTCTCCTTCCCACTTCAAACCATACACCAGAACCAACACACAGGATCCTAGGGTCTGCGCGCGTCGCTTCGCTCTTTGCTTCGCCCTAGGATGACGAACTCGAGGACGCGGGGCTTGGAACTACCCCCTTCTCCCCATCAGCGTCATGTCGAAGTCGACGATGTTGGAATAGAGCGGCGTGCCGACATCCATGCCGTAGCGCGACCTGAGCACCTTGCCGGTGACGTGGAACTTGATCGTCCCGCTCTTCAATCCGCCGAGCTCGGCCGTGAATTTTTCCGGAAACGTCTTGCCGCGCGCCGTCAGCCGGCCGGTGACAAGCGCCGTCGTGTCGCCGGTGCGGGTGACGCTGGTCGAGCGGAACCGGATCTCCGGATTGTTGGCCGCGTCGAACACCGCGTCGGAGCGCAAGCTTCCGCCGGTGGTTTCGCTAATCTCAGAAGTCGCAGGAAAGGCGCCGGTCTGGCGACCAGCCCCTTCTCCCCGTTCAACGGGGAGAAGATGCCGGCAGGCAGATGAGGGGCGGTGCCGACGGTTGAAAATTTGCTTATCAACCTTGAAGCGTGATCTTGCCGCACTCCTACCCGCTCACCTTGAAGAAATCCACGAACGCCCTCAGCGCCGGCCGCATCTGCCTGCGGCTCGGATAGTAGACGAAAAAGCCCTCGAAGGTCGGGCACCAATCCTCCAGCACGCGGATCAGCCGGCCGTCGGCGAGCGGCGCTCGCACATAGGGCTCGAAGACGAAGGCAAGCCCGGCGCCGTCGACCGCCGCCTGGGCGATCAGGTGATCCTCGTCGAGGATCAGCGGCCCCTCGACCGCGATCTCGATTTCCTCGCCGTCCTTCTCGAATTCCCAGCGGTAGAGGATACCGCTGGAGAAGCGGAAGCGGATGCAGCGGTGGTCGGCCAGCTCGCTCGGATGGCGCGGCTTCGGCATCACCGCGAAATAGGATGGCGCTGCGACCACCGCGCCGCGGATATTCGGCCCGATACGGACCGCGATCATGTCGCGCTGCAGGCTTTCGCCGAGCCGCACGCCGGCATCGAAACCGCCTTCGACCACGTCGGTGAAGCGATCCTCGATGACGATCTCCAGCACGATGTCGGGATAGGCGGCGGCGAAGTCGGCAAGCCGTGGCGTCAGCACCAGATGCGCGGCGGTGCGCGGTACGGTCAGCCGCAGATTGCCAGCCGGCCGGTCGCGCGCCTCGACCGCCGTTTCCAGCGCCAGATCGATCTCCGACAGCGCCGGCCTTAGCCGTTCGAGCAATTGCGCGCCTTCCTCGGTCGGCGCGACGCTGCGCGTGCTGCGGGCCAGCAACCGCACGCCGAGCCGTGCTTCCAGGCTCGACACGGCATGACTGACCGCCGACGGCGCGATGCCGAGCTCGCGCGCCGCGCGGCGGAAGCTGGCGCATTGGGCGACGGTGGCGAGCACGGCGAGCTGGGAGAGGTTGGTCCGGTTCATTGTTCTATTTTATAGAGCAAGCCGTGCGAAAGAGAACCGATTATCGAACGGATCGCAAGACGTTATCTCCCTCCCACCGCAACAAGGAGATGCGTGATGAAAACCCGCAAGCTAGGAACTGAACTCGAAGTCTTCCCCGTCGGCCTCGGCTGCATGGGCATGAGCTTCGGCTATGGCGGCCAGCCGGAGGCGGAAGCCATCGCCACGCTGCGCCGCGCCGTCGAGATCGGCGTCACCTTCTTTGACACCGCCGAAGTCTATGGTCCGTTCGAGAACGAGATCCTGCTCGGCAAGGCGCTGAAGCCGGTGCGCGATCATGTGACGATTGCCACCAAATTCGGTTTCAAGATTTCCGAGCACGGCTCGGGCATGGACCGCATGATCGGCGTCGACAGTCGCCCCGAGCACGTCAAGGCAGTGGCCGAAGCCTCGCTCAAGCGGCTCAATACCGACGCGCTCGACCTCTACTATCAGCACCGCGTCGACCCCAACGTGCCGATCGAGGACACGGTCGGCGCCATGGCCGAGCTGGTGCGCGAAGGCAAGGTGCGGGCGCTCGGTCTGTCGGAGGTGAGCGGTGCGACGCTGCGTCGGGCGCATGCCGTGCATCCGATCGCTGCGGTGCAAAGCGAATATTCGCTGTGGAGCCGCGATCCGGAGGACGAGGTCTTTGCCGTCTGCCGCGAGCTCGGCATCGGTTTTGTCCCCTACAGCCCACTCGGCCGCGGCCTGCTCACCGGCACGATCGGCAAGCCGGACGCGCTCGGCGCAGGCGACTGGCGCCGCACCCTGCCGCGCTTCCAGGCCGAAGCGATGGCAGCCAACAACGCGGTCATCGCCGTGCTGGAAAAGCTGGCGGCTGAAAAGGGCGTCACGCCGGCGCAGCTGACGCTCGCCTGGGTGCTGCACCAGGGCGATTTCATCGTGCCGATCCCCGGCGCAAGGAAGATACGCCATCTGGAGCAGAACACGGCCGCGGCCGGCATCGAGCTGAGCGCGGCGGAAGTAGCGGCGATCGGCGATGCGCTGTCGCCCGACAAGGTCGTCGGCAAGCGCTACACGGAGGAATTGTTGGCACTGGTGAATGGGTGAAGGTGGCAAGGGCGCTTCGGCGCCCTTTTTGTTGACAGCTCGGCGCGCGGCCCCCCTCTCTGTCCTGCCGGACATCTCCCCCTCAAGGGGGGAGATTGGCAGTTCAGACGCCTCGCTTCTCCTTGCAATGTTGGCGATTGGCGAAAGCCGGCGCGACATCCGATCTCCCCCCTCGAGGGGGAGATGTCCGGCAGGACAGAGAGGGGGGCCTCGCGCCGACCTATCTTATCTCTGTGCCCCTACCACGCCACCACACCAATCTCCGGCCAGTAGTCCCGCGCCCTTTTCCCCTTGGCTTCATGTGTCCGCTGATTGTCCAGCACCCTGTTCGGCGTAATCCGAAACGAAAAAATGTCGTCGAGCCCGAATGGCGCCACCAGCTCCAACGCACCGTCCCGTCCGAACCGCACCCCGACCGCATGCGTCTTCGAGGCAAAATAGCTCACCGGCTCGCTCGCGCTCGCATAGCGCGGGCACTCCTGCCCGAATTTCTGCGGATACCACAGATGCACCCGCGCCTGGTTGCGCACCTCGACCGGCAGCGACAGTCCCGCGAAATGCTTCGCCGCCCGGCGGATCACCGCATCCTCTGCCTCGTAGGAAAGGTCGGCGTCGTCGAAATAGAACAGGTCGACATCCTTTATGCCGTATCCAGGCGGCTTGCCGGTCAGATGGTTCCAGACGCTGTTGTAGAGCGCGCCGGAAACCACCAGCCAATCCGGCAGCGCAAGCTCACGAACCCGCGGCAGCGTCTCGCTGAGCACTGGATCGGCCGCGACGATGGCGAGGAAGGCCGCGCGCTGTTCTTCGAAGGAAAGGCCGGAATAGCGGAGATGGTCCATCGCCCTTTGGAGGGCGATTCGCCATCGCTCCGCAATTCTGAATTCTTTAGGTCCGCAGCACGCCGCCCGTCTGCTTGTTGACGTTCTCGACGATGCGCTTTGCCAGCGCCTCGAAATCCTCGTCGGTCAGCGTCTTTTCGACCGGCTGGATCGACACTTCGATGGCGATCGACTTCTTGGCCGCCCCCAGCGAGGCGCCTTCGAACACGTCGAACACCGAAACGCCGGTGACCAGCTTCTTGTCGGCGGCTAAAGCCGCACGCACCAGCGTGCCGGCCTCGACCGTCCGGTCGACGACGAAGGCGAAATCGCGCTTCACAGCCTGGAAGGGCGAGAGCTCCAGCTTCGGCTTGGTGCGCGTCGGCTTGGCCTTCGGCTCCGGCACGGCGTCGACGAAAACCTCGAAGCCGCAGAGCGGACCGGACACGTCCAGCCCGTCCAGCGTTTTCGGATGGAATTCGCCGAAGGTGCCGAGCACGGTCTTGGGGCCGAGCTTGATCGTACCCGAGCGTCCGGGATGATACCAGGCGGGACCGCCCGGCTCGATCTGCAGCCGGTCGACCGGCGCACCGCAGGCCTCGAGCGCCGCGATCGCGTCCGCCTTGGCGTCGAACACGCCAACCGGACCGGCATTGCCGGCCCAGCTGCGCCCCGAACCGTCGAGCTTGGCGGTGCCGCGCCGCACGCCGGCGGCGACGCGCCGCTGCTGTTCGGGCGCATCGCCTTCATAGGTGCCGGAGACCTCGAACAGCGCCACGTCGCCGATGCCGCGGTCGGCATTGCGCTGCGCGGCCGCGATCAGCCCCGGCAGCAGCGAGGGCCGCATGTCGGACATGTCGGCGGCGATCGGGTTGGCGAGCTTGAGCCCCGTCTGGCCGCCGCCGAACAGCTCGGCGTGTTTTGCCGGAATGAACGACCAGGTGACGGCCTCCATCATGCCGCGCACGGCGAGCGCGCGCTTGGCCGCGCGGGTGCGCACCTGCAGCGTGGTCAGGATCCTGCCGTTGACGGCGTCATGCGAGGTCAGCGGCTGGGCCAAGATGTTGTCGACGCCATGGATGCGCATCACCTCCTCGACCAGGTCGGCCTTGCCGTCGACATCCGGCCGCCAGGACGGCACCTCCACTTTGACGACGTCGCTCAGTCCTTTCGGCTCGAAGCCGAGCCGGGTCAGGATGCCGAGAGCTTCCTCTCTCGGCACCTCGATGCCGGTCAGCCGTTTCACTTCCGACAGCGGGAACGAGACGATCTTCGGCTTGTGGCCGGCATAGCCGGCCACCTCGATTTCAGAAGGCGTGCCGCCGCAGAAATCGAGCACCAGCTTGATCGCGAGCTCCACGCCCGGCACCATGAATTCCGGGTCGACGCCGCGCTCGAAGCGGTAGCGCGCATCGCTGATGATGCCGAGCGCGCGGCCGGTCCGCGCGGTGGTGATCGGATCCCAGAGCGCCGATTCGATCAGCACGTCGGTGGTGTTCTCGTCGCAGCCCGAGTGCTCGCCGCCCATGATGCCGGCGATCGATTCCACGCCATTGTCGTCGGCGATCACGCACATTTCCGGCGTCAGCGTGTATTCGCGCCCGTCCAGTGCCAGCACCTTCTCGCCGTCCTTGGCGCGCCGCACCACGAGGTTGCCGGCGACCTTGGCGGCATCGAAGACATGCAGCGGCCGGCCGCGGTCGAAGGTGACGTAGTTGGTGATGTCGACCAGAGCGCTGATCGGGCGAAGCCCGATGGCGATCAGCCGCTGCTGCAGCCATTTCGGCGACGGACCGTTCTTGA
This sequence comes from Mesorhizobium sp. B3-1-7, assembly GCF_006439385.1. Taxonomy (NCBI): domain Bacteria; kingdom Pseudomonadati; phylum Pseudomonadota; class Alphaproteobacteria; order Hyphomicrobiales; family Phyllobacteriaceae; genus Mesorhizobium; species Mesorhizobium sp. B3-1-7. The sequence goes on along the minus strand of NZ_VFTL01000007.1, from coordinate 60,253 downwards.
CGCCCTTCACCAGCGTCAGCGCGAAGCCGGGGCAGAGCTCAGGCGCCTCGATCGTGACCTTGACCGGGCACAGGCCATCGCCGGCATGCGGCATGATCCCGCCACCGGTGAGCCGGCCAAGCCCGCTCGCCGCGAGGTCGCGCGCGATGCCGTAGACGCTGGTCGCGTCCGGCCGGTTCGGCGTAAGGTTGATCTCGATCACCGGATCGTCGAGATGCGCGTAGGCGGCAAAGCTGGTGCCGACCGGCGCATCCTGCGGCAGATCGATGATGCCGTTATGCTCGTCGGAGATTTCCAGCTCGCGCTCCGAGCACATCATGCCGTGGCTTTCGACGCCGCGGATCTTGCCGACCGAGAGCGTCACGTCGATGCCGGGAACATAGGTGCCGGGCGCCGCGAAGGCGCCGATCAGGCCTGCGCGGGCGTTGGGCGCGCCGCACACGACCTGCACCGGCGGCTTGCCGTCGCCGGTGTCGACGGTCAGCACACGCAACCGGTCGGCGTCGGGATGCTGCACCGCAGTCAGCACCTTGGCGATGACGAAGGGCTTCAGGCCGGCCTTGTCGTCGACATGCTCGACTTCGAGGCCGATCGCGGTCAGCCGCTCGACGATTTCGGCCAGAGAGGCGTCGGTCTCGAGATGGTCCTTGAGCCAGGAGAGGGTGAATTTCATGGTTCTGTTCCGTTTGGTCCTTGCCCGTCCGACCCTTGTTGGTTGGGGCGGGGCACGCTGGTCTTCAGATGTCTGGGCAGATCGTCCGGCATGTGCAGGAAGGGCAGCTGCTCACGCACATAGGCATGCAGCGTCGGCTTGAAATAGGCCGGCATGTCCATGGCGCCGAGCATGAAATAGATCTGGTTGTCGAGCCGCTGGTCGATATAGGCGATCGGGGAGCCGCAGATGCCGCAGAACGAGCGCTCCACCGGACCGTTGCGGTAGCTTTTCAGCGATTTGCCGTTGAGCGCGACCTGGTCGGCCATGAAGCCGACAAAGGCCGACACCGGCGCGCCCGTGGCGCGCCGGCAATCGCCACAATGGCAATAGCTGATGTGGTGCGGCTCGGCCGAGGCCTCGAACCGCACCGCGCCGCAGCGGCAACCCCCGGTGTGGGGTGCGGTCATGTCGACAATCCCCCGAACAGCGTCGGCAGGTCGAGCGGCCTGAAGCCGTAATGCGAAAGCCAGCGCACGTCGGCGTCGAAGAAGGCGCGCAGGTCCGGCATGCCGTATTTCAACATGGCGATGCGGTCTATGCCCATGCCCCAGGCAAAGCCCTGATATTCGTCGGGATCGAGCCCGCCGGCGCGCAGCACGTTGGGATGGACCATGCCGCAGCCCAGGATCTCCATCCAGTCGGAGCCCTCGCCGAAGCGCACTTCGCCCGGACGCGAACGGTCGCACTGGATGTCGACCTCGAGGCTGGGCTCGGTGAATGGGAAGAAGGACGGGCGGAAGCGCATCTTGACCGACGGCACCTCGAAGAAGGCCTTGCAGAACTCCTCCAGCACCCACTTCATGTTGGCGACGTTCGCGGTCTTGTCGACCACCAGTCCCTCGACCTGGTGGAACATCGGCGAGTGGGTAGCGTCGGAATCCTGTCGGTAGGTCTTGCCGGGGATGACGATGCGGATCGGCGGCCTCTGCCGCTCCATGGTGCGGATCTGCACGGGCGAGGTGTGCGTGCGCAAAAGCTTGCGCTCGCCCTTCTCATCCGGCTGGAAGAAGAAGGTGTCGTGCATTTCGCGCGCCGGATGACCCTCGGGGAAATTCAGCGCGGTGAAATTGTAATAATCGGTCTCGATATCCGGACCTTCGGCAATCGCGAAGCCGAGGTCGCCGAAGATCGCCGCGATCTCGTCGATCACCTGGCTGATAGGATGGATGCGGCCGCGCTCGGCCGGCGACTGGCGGACGGGGAGCGTGACATCGACCTTCTCGGCAGCGAGCCGGGCGGCGATTGCCACATCCTTGAGCTCCGCCTTGCGCGCGGCGAGCGCCTCGGTGACGCGGTTCTTCAGGCCGTTGATCGCCGGGCCCTTCACCTGGCGCTCTTCCGCGCTCATCGCGCCCAGCGTCTTCAGCATTTCGGAGACCGAGCCCTTCTTGCCCAGCGCCGAGACGCGCACCGCCTCAATCGCCGGCTCGTCGGCCGCGGCCGCGATTTCGGCTAGAAGGGAATTTTCAAGTGTATCCAAGCCGGTAGTTGCGTCGTTCACGGTCAAACTCGCTTCGTTGGAAATCACGCTAAAGGTGAAAATCACTTTAAACGTGACAGGTCAGGCGCAAAAAAGAACCCGCGCCAGCCGTGCCAGCGCGGGTTCCCCAAATCAGTACTAAAAATGCTTGGGAAGCGCTGGCTTAGGCGACAGCGCTCTCAAAAGCATTCGGCGTGGTGTTCTTCAGATATTCGAGCGCGACCTTGGCCTTCGCGACCAGCGCGGCGAAAGCCTGCGGCTCGTGGATGGCCATGTCCGAAAGAACCTTGCGGTCGATCTCGATGCCGGCCTTGTTGAGGCCGTCGATGAAGCGGCCATAGGTCAGGCCGTGCTCGTGCGTCGCGGCGTTGATGCGCTGGATCCACAGCGCGCGGAACGAGCGCTTGCGGTTCTTGCGGTCGCGGTAGGCGTACTGCAGCGACTTTTCCACCGCCTGCTTGGCGATGCGGATGGTGTTCTTGCGGCGGCCGTAGAAACCCTTGGCGGCTTTCAGGACCTTCTTGTGCTTGGCGTGGGCGGTGACGCCTCTCTTTACGCGTGCCATGTCATGATCTCCTTAAAAAGCAATTCCAGGAAAAGTGTCTAGCGGTTTTCCGTTCGGAATTGCGTCAAACAAATGCGTCCAGGCCGAATGCTCAGAGGCCGTTCGGCAGAAAATTCTTGATGACCTTCTTGCCGTCCGGTTCAGCCAGAACCATCGTGCCGCGGGCATCGCGAATGAACTTGTTGGAACGCTTGATCATGCCGTGGCGCTTGCCGGCGGCAGCCGACAGCACCTTGCCGGTGGCAGTAATCTTGAACCGCTTCTTGGCGGCCGATTTGGTCTTCATCTTGGGCATTTTGCTACTCCGTATTGGTGGCGCACCATCGCGCTTCTTTTTCGCTTCGGGCCGACCAAAGCCCGAAAAGCAAATGAAACCGCCACGGCATGCCCTGCCGGGCGGTTTTCTTGGAACGGCGGTCCTATAGATCAAAGACGGCCTGTACGCAACACCTCAAGCCATGCGACGCGCTGTCCTGGCTGCGCGCCGTTCCTACGGCAGCGTGAACCACACCGGCAGCATCCCCGACTGCTGCATGCCGTCGATCAGTTCGAAGGCCGGCAGCGCCACCAGGAACACCAGCCCGTCGAGCAGCGTGTTCAGGAGCAGGCGGGGCTTGAAGCTGCCGGTATCGCCTTCCTGATAGAGCGAAAGGTTCGGGAAGAAGCGCGGCACCCTGGCGAGATAGGCCTGGTAGGACTCGCCGAGCACTTCCTTGAGATACCGCTCCTCGCGCAGGATGACGATGTGGAAGGCGCCGGCGCAGAGCAGCGAAAACAGGACGATGCCGCTGAACGAGCCGATCTGCGCGCCGACGCCGGCGGCAGCGACCGTCGAAAACAGGTAGAGCGGGTTGCGGGTGATCGAATAAGGCCCGCCGGTGACCACTTCGGCCGACTTGCGCCCGCCGATATAGAGCGTCGACCACAGCCGTCCGACGATGCCGAGGAAGATCAGAAGCACGCCGAACATCTCGATCGACTCGTGCATCGAGGTCTCGGGCGGAAAGCTCGATTGGCCGAACAGCAATGCGCAGAACAGCACCACGATCAGCACCGCCAGCACGATCCGGCGCATGTGCTGATAGCCGCCCAACCCTTCATTCTGGTTGTCGGCCGGGACCTTCACTTCGTCGACCATGACCCATCCGATCGCATTTTGCTCGCGATCGGGAAACCCGATCGTCGATTTGTTCGCGATCGCGAAGCGATCGTCGAGGTAGCCGGCGATCGGGCTGAAAACAGGCGCCCCGCCGATCGCCGGGACGCCGTGCCCGGCAATTCGGGCGGATTTTAGAGCGGGATACGAAGAGCCCGGCAACTCTCGAAACCGTGATAGACGCTTTGACGGCCGCGCCTTTCCCGGTCAGCGCGGCGCCAGCACCATCATCATCTGGCGGCCTTCGAGCTTCGGCTCCGCCTCGACCTTGGCGATCGTCGCAACTTCCTCGCGCACCTTGTTCAGAAGCTGCATGCCGAGTTCCATATGCGCCATCTCGCGGCCCCGGAAGCGCAGCGTCAGCTTGACCTTGTCGCCTTCCTCGAAGAAGCGCCGCACGGCCTTCATCTTGGTCTCGTAGTCATGGCTGTCGATGTTCGGGCGCATCTTGATCTCCTTGATCTCGATGACCTTCTGGTTCTTGCGCGCTTCGGCCGCCTTCTTCTGGTTGGCGTATTTCAGCTTGCCGAGATCGAGGATCTTGACGACCGGCGGTACCGCGTTGGGCGATATCTCGACCAGATCGAGCCCGGCCTCTTCAGCCAGCAGCAATGCGTCGTTGATGGAAACATCGCCTCGGTTCTGGCCGTCGGCGTCGATAAGCTGGACCCGGGGCACCCGGATGTCTCGGTTGGAGCGCGGCCCGTCCTTGGTGGGTGCCGCTGCTTTGAAAGGTCTGCGAATGGTCGTGGTCTCCTCGGCCGTTTCGTTCTGGGTTCTTTAGACAAAAAATAGGTGGACGCGCCTATGTGGTGAGCGCGGGGCGTGAGTCAATAGCATAGCCCCGCCGGAAAATCACCTGCCGCCTGGCAATTGTCTGCACCAAGCAAAGAAATGCCGCGAGCACTTTTCGTTGAACCACCGCCTGTGCCAAAAGACCGGCCGAGAGGACAAGCTCATGGCCGCCAGCGCTCCGGTTTTCATCGATGTGGACGGGTCGGACATCGCCGTCAGGCAGGCGCCTGGCGCTGCGCCCGGCGTGGTCTGGCTCGGCGGCTACAAGTCCGACATGCTGGGCACGAAGGCGGAGACGCTTGCCGCCTGGGCCGCTCGCGACGGCCGTGCCTGTCTGCGCCACGACTATTCCGGCCATGGCGAATCGGGCGGCGCGTTCGCCGACGGCACGATCTCCAGATGGCTGGCCGAGAGCCTTGCCGTCTTTCGCCGGTTTAGCCAGGGCAAGCAGATACTGGTCGGCTCCTCGATGGGGGCGTGGATCGCGCTGCGCATGGCGCAGGAACTGCGCAAGGCGGGCGACACGAGGATTGCCGGCCTCGTTCTGCTCGCCCCGGCGCCTGATTTCACCATCGAGCTGATCGAGCCGGTGTTGACCGACGCGCAGCGCCGCGATCTCGAGGAAAAAGGCTTCTTCGCCGAGCCGTCCGACTATTCGGACGAGCCTTATATCTACACGCGCGCGCTGATCGAGGATGGCCGCGCCAACCGGGTGATGACCGGGCCGATCGACACCCATTGCCCGGTGCACATCCTGCAGGGCCTGGCCGATCCGGACGTGCCTTCGGGCCATGCGCTGAAGCTGGCCGCGATGCTGCCCGCCGACGACGTGACGCTGTCGCTGATCCCGGACGGCGACCATCGCCTGTCCCGCCCCGAGGATCTCGATATGCTCAAGCGAGCCGTAGGCGACATGGTCAAGCGAGCCGCGGGATAATGCGCATCTCCATCCCGATATCCGCCTTCGTCGCGGCGATCGTCGGCTTCGGCGGCACGCTGGCCCTCGTCATCGCCGCCGCCAAGGCGGTCGGCGCCACGCAGATCGAGACCGCAAGCGGCGTGACGGCGATCTGCCTGGCCATGGTCGTGGAATGCCTGTGGCTATCCTGGCGCACCAAGATGCCGGTGATCACCGCATGGTCGACGCCCGGCCTGGCGCTGATCGCGGCCTCCATCGGTTTTACCATGCCGCAGGCCGTCGGCGCCTTCATCGTCACCGGCATCCTTTTGGTCGCCACCGGCCTGTTCGGACCGCTGACCCGGCTGATCGCGAAGATCCCGGCCTCGGTCGCGTCCGGCATGCTGGCCGGCATCCTGGTGAGCTTCGCCGTCAATGCGGTGAAGGCCATTCCAGCCGACCCTTGGCTGATCCTGCCCTTGATCGCCGCCTTCTTCGTCATCCGCCTGTTCAACCCGGCTTTATCGGTGCTGGTGGTGCTGATCGGCGGCGGCCTCGCCGCTTTCCTTACTGGCCGCGTCGGCAGCCTGCCGGCGCCGGAACTGTCGACATTGACGTTCATTGCGCCGCAATTCACCGCCTCGGCGATCATCGGCCTTGCCCTGCCGCTCTATCTGGTCACCATGGCATCCCAGAACCTTTCCGGTCTCGCCGTGCTGCGCGCCGCGGGCTATCATCCGGAGCCCGGTCCTCTGATCGGCGTCACCGGTCTGTTTTCGCTGCTCTCGGCGCCGTTCGGCGCCGCGACCACCAATCTTGCGGCGATCTCGGCCGCCATCTGCACCGGCCCCGATGTCCATCCCGACCCTGCCGAGCGCTGGAAGACCGGGCCGTTCTACGCGCTCGCCTATCTCATCTTCGCGATCTTCGGCGCCTCGCTCGTGGCGATCTTCGCCGTCCTGCCGCAAAGCCTGATCGTGCTGGTCGCGGGGCTCGCCTTGACGGCGCCCTTGGCCAACGCGCTGTCGATCGCGCTGAAGGACGAGGCCGAACGCATGCCGGCCACCGTCACCTTCGCCGTGACGGCTTCGGGGCTCACGCTCTTCGGCGTCGGCGCCGCATTTTGGGGGCTGGTCGCCGGAATGGCAGTGCTTTTCCTCGAGAAGCTCAAAAAGCGATAATCATTTCAGGTGCTTCGCCGGTTTTGGCCGGGTTTGCCTTGAATAGCCGATTTCGCCTTCCCATTTCGATTCCACGCAGCCGGTTTGGCTGTCTCCAATGGAAGGATTGGGAGAAAATGAACACAAGTGCATTGATCCGTCCGGCCTGGACGCCGGCCACCATCGCGCTGATGGTCATCGGCTTCATGGTGTTCTGGCCGCTCGGCTTCGCCATGCTCGCCTACATCATCTGGGGCGATCGGTTGGAAGGCTTCAAGCGCGACGTCAACCGCGCCACGGACGGCATCTTCGCCGGCTGCCGCCGCGGTTCCGACAAGGCGGCCCGCTGGGGCCACGGCTCGGCCCGCACCGGCAACGTCGCCTTCGACGACTGGCGCGAGAAGGAACTCGAGCGCCTCGCCGAGGAGCGCCGCAAGCTCGACGAGATGCTGACCGAGTTCGATGACTACGTCCGCGAACTCCGCCGCGCCAAGGACCAGGACGAGTTCGACCGCTTCATGGCGAACCGCAACAAGTCGACCGCGCCGACCCCCACCGGCTCGACCGACAAGACCGCTCCCAAGCGCGGCAAGGGCACGACCCTGCTCGACGACTAAGATCCGGCGACAGGTCTTAGGCTGATAAAACGGCGTCGCGCGAGCGGCGCCGTTTCTTTTTTGTTCTCCATGTGCCTTCCCTCCACTGGCCGTTTTTTTCGAATCGCGTATCGTCCAGCCATGACCCTCGGCTTCTTTCGCAATCTGACCAAGCCAAAGCCCACGCCTGTCGTGGAGCGCGAACATTGCGTCGCCGGCCGCACGCTGCCGCTGAAAATCGTCGAAAGCGCCAGGGCCCGGCGGCTCACGCTGCGCATCGATTCGGGCGGCCAGGGCCTGCGCGTCACCGTGCCGCCGGGCCTGCGCCGGGGCGAGGTGGAGAAATTCCTCGACCGCCATCAGGACTGGCTGGAACAGCGGCTGGCCAAGGTGCCGACGAGGCCGCAGGTGCGCCCGGGCATCAGGATCCCGATCCGCGGCGTGCCGCACCGTATCGTGCATGAGTCTTCGAGGCGCGGCACCGTCACCGTCGCGCGCGACGAGCGCGGCCCGCTCCTGATCGTCCATGGCGAGCGCATCCACCTGCCGCGCCGCATCGCCGATTACCTCAAGCGCGAGGCCAAGAAGGAGATCGAGAAGCTGGTGGTGAAGCACACCGAGGCGATCGGCAAGCGCGCCAAGGCGATAAGGTATAAGGATACCTCCAGCCGCTGGGGGTCATGCACCTCGGAGGGCAATCTCTCCTTCTCGTGGCGCATCATGATGGCGCCGCCGGCGGTGATAAACTACCTGGTGGCGCATGAGGTGGCGCATCTGAAAGAGATGAACCACGGCCCGAAATTCTGGAAACTGTGCGAGAAGCTCTGCCCCGACACCGACCGCTGCAAGGATTGGCTGAAGCGGAATGGTGGGGCGTTGCAGGCGATTGTGTTCGAGTAGCTACTCTGATGTTGCGCGCGGATGCGCGCGCAACATCTAGACGCCGAGTTCCTTCGCGCCCCCCTCTGCCCTGCCGGGCATCTCCCCCACAAGGGGGGAGATTGGCAGCTTCGGCGCCCCGCTCTTCCTGCCGCGCTGGTGATTGGCGAAAGCCGGCGTGACGTCTGATCTCCCCCCTTGTGGGGGAGATGTCCGGCAGGACAGAGGGGGGCGCTGTCCCGCCGACCTCCTGCTATTTTGCGCTTATACCCACGCCGGCGTTGATCGCTCAATCGTCATTCGCCGCATTCAGCTCCTCCGGCCGCAGTCCTTCCTCGGAATGCGGCCAGGGCAGGAAATTCCGATCGAACGCATCGCTGCCGAAATACTCCAGCGCCCGGTGCGCCTCGGCGCCGTTATAGGCGGCCTTGTCCATCAGATGCGCGATCACCTCGCGCGCCTGCGCGATCTTCTGCTTGAGTTCGGCGACGGTCCGGTCGGCCATGCTTATCGTTCTCCCGCCTGTGGTTCCTATATCAACGTAGTGTTTTCCGCAGAACCGGCAACAGCATGCTTTTTCTCGACTCTTTGGCCGTTTCGTGCCAATCCCGCGCCATGACGCTCGACATCAAGATCTGCGGATTGAAGACCGACGCCGCGATGACCGCCGCGCTTGCCGGCGGCGCCAGCCATGTCGGCTTTATTTTCTTCGCCAAGAGCCCGCGCTATGTCGAGCCCGCCGAGGCCGGGCGCCTGCGCGAAGCGGCGCGCGGCAAGGCCAAGGCGGTTGCCGTCACCGTCGATGCCGACGATGCCTTCCTCGACGAGATCGTCGCCAAGATGCAGCCGGACATGCTGCAGCTGCATGGTTCGGAAACGCCCGAGCGCGTGGCGGAGCTCAAGGCCCGCTATGGCCTCCCGGTCATGAAGGCGCTGTCGGTCAGCGAGGCGGCGGATCTGGCGCGGGTAAAACCCTTTGTCGGCGTCGCCGACCGCTTCCTTCTGGACTCCAAGCCGCCGAAGGGATCGCAACTGCCGGGCGGCAACGGCGTCGCCTTCGACTGGCGCATCCTTGCCGGCCTTGACGCCGGCGTCGATTACATGCTTTCCGGTGGGCTCAACGCCGCCAATATCGGCGATGCCCTGAGACAGGCCAACCCGCCCGGAATAGACGTTTCGTCCGGCGTGGAAAGCGCTCCTGGCGTCAAGGATCCGGCGCTGATCGAGCAGTTTTTCCGGGCCGTCAGGGCCGCGCGCGACGACCGCGCCGCCTGAGCACAACCAAAATCAGGAGATCGGCGATGAACAAGCCGACAATGCCCAATTCCTTCCGCACCGGCCCCGACGAGCAGGGCATGTTCGGCATTTTCGGCGGTCGTTTCGTCGCCGAAACGCTGATGCCGCTGATCCTCGATCTGGAAAGGAACTGGAACGAGGTCAAGAACGATCCAGAGTTCAAGGCCGAATTGCAGAACCTGTCGACCCATTATGCCGGGCGACCATCAAAGCTCTATTTCGCCGAAGGGCTGACGAAGCATCTCGGCGGCGCCAAGGTCTATTTCAAGCGCGAGGACCTCAACCACACCGGCTCGCACAAGATCAACAACTGCCTCGGCCAGATCCTGCTCGCCAAGCGCATGGGTAAGAAACGCATCATCGCCGAGACGGGTGCGGGCCAGCACGGCGTGGCTTCGGCAACCGTCGCCGCGCGCTTCGGCTATCCGTGCGTCGTCTACATGGGCGCCACTGACGTCGCCCGCCAGAGCCCCAACGTCTTCCGCATGAAGCTGCTTGGCGCCGAGGTGCGGCCGGTCACCGCCGGCCACGGCACGCTGAAGGACGCCATGAACGAGGCGCTGCGCGACTGGGTCACCAATGTCGAGGACACCTATTACCTGATCGGCACCGCCGCCGGCCCGCATCCCTATCCGGAGCTGGTGCGCGACTTCCAGTCGGTGATCGGCACGGAAGCCCGCGCCCAGATGCTGGAGCAGGAAGGCCGGCTGCCCGATGTCATCATCGCCGCCGTCGGCGGCGGCTCCAACGCCATCGGCCTGTTCCATCCCTTCCTCGACGATAAGGATGTCCGCATCATCGGCATCGAAGCCGGCGGGCGCGGTCTCGACGGCATCGAGCACTGCGCCTCGATGAATGCCGGCAAGCCAGGCGTGCTGCATGGCAACCGCACCTATCTGTTGCAGAATTCGGACGGCCAGATCCTCGACGGCCACTCGATCTCGGCCGGCCTCGACTATCCGGGCGTCGGCCCCGAGCATTCCTGGCTGCGCGATTCCGGCCGCGTCCAGTATGAGCCGATCCTCGACGACGAGGCGCTGGAAGCCTTCCAGCTCACCACCCGGGTCGAAGGCATCATCCCGGCGCTGGAATCGGCGCATGCCATCGCGCACGCGATGAAGATCGTGCCCAAGATGGACAAGGACCAGATCGTCATCGTCAATTTGTCCGGCCGCGGCGACAAGGACGTGCACACGGTGGCGAACATGCTGGGCATGGAGATCTGACAATGACCACCCGCATCGACCGCCGCATGGCCAAGCTCAAAGCCGAAGGCCGCCCGGCTTTGGTCACCTATTTCATGGGCGGCGACCCGGACTACGATACCGCCTTGGCCATCATGAAGGCGCTGCCGGGCGCCGGCAGCGACGTCATCGAGCTCGGCATGCCCTTCTCCGATCCGATGGCCGATGGCCCGGCGATCCAGGCGGCGGGTCTTCGAGCGCTGAAGGGCGGCCAGACGCTGGCCAAGACGCTGAAGCTGGCGTCCGAGTTCCGCGCCGGCGACGACGAGACGCCGATCGTGCTGATGGGCTACTACAATCCGATCTACATCTATGGCGTCGACCGCTTCCTCGCGGATGCCAAGGCGAGCGGCATCGACGGCCTGATCGTCGTCGACCTGCCGCCGGAGATGGATGAGGAGCTTTGCATTCCGGCGCTGAAAGCCGGCGTCAACTTCATCCGGCTGGCGACCCCGACCACCGACGACAAGCGCCTGCCCAAGGTTTTGGAAAACACCTCCGGCTTCGTCTATTACGTCTCGATGACGGGCATCACGGGCTCGGCCTTGGCCGACACCGGCAAGGTCTCGGCGGCTGTCACCCGCATCAAGGGCCATACGGCGCTGCCGGTCTGCGTCGGCTTCGGCGTCAAGACCGCCGAGCAGGCGCGTGTCATCGGCGCCTCGGCTGATGGCGTCGTCGTCGGTACGGCGATCGTCAACGCGATAGCCAATGTGCTTGGACCGAAGGGCGAGAAGACCGCCGATCCGGCCGAGGCCGTCGCCACTTTGGTCAGCGGCCTTGCCCAGGGCGTCCGCTCGGCCCGCCTTGCCGCCGCCGAATAGCCTGACTATTTGTTCTTGAGCAATTCCGGCCGGAAAACCGCCACAGACTTTTCCTGGAATAGCTTGAAGTTCTTTCCAGGACAGGAGCCGAAGCCATGAACTGGATCACCAATTACGTCCGCCCGAAGATCAATTCGATGCTCGGCCGACGCACCGACATGCCGGAAAACCTCTGGATCAAGGATCCCGAGACCGGCGAGATGATCTTCCACAAGGATCTCGAATCCAACCAGTTCGTCATCCCGGCTTCGGGCCATCACATGAAGATCTCGGCCAAGGAGCGGCTGAAATACTTCTTCGACGACGGCAAATACGAGGTGCTGGAAAACCCCAAGGTCGTTCTCGATCCGCTGAAGTTCCGCGACGAGAAGCGCTACACCGATCGCCTGAAGGAGGCGAAGGCCAAGACCAGCCTCGAAGACGCGATCCTCAACGGCGCCGGCACCATCGACGGCCTGCCGGTCATCGTCACCGTGCAGGATTTCGCCTTCATGGGCGGCTCGCTCGGCATGGCCGCCGGCGAGGCCATCGTGCATGCCTTCGAGGTCGCGCTGCAGCGCAAACGGCCGCTGATCCTGTTCGCCGCCTCCGGCGGCGCCCGCATGCAGGAAGGCATCCTGTCGCTCATGCAATTGCCGCGCACAACGGTCGGCGTCGACCGGCTGAAGGAAGCCGGCCTGCCCTATATCGTCGTGCTGACCAACCCGACCACCGGCGGCGTCACCGCCTCCTACGCCATGCTGGGCGACGTCCAGATCGCCGAACCGGGCGCGCTGATCGGCTTTGCCGGCCCGCGCGTCATCGAGCAGACCATCCGCGAAAAGCTGCCCGATGGGTTCCAGCGCGCCGAATATCTGATGGAGCACGGCATGGTCGACATGGTTGTCTCGCGCCTCGAGATGCGCCAGACCATTTCCCGGCTGTTGATGATGCTGCTCAAGATGCCGGAGGCCGAGAAGCCGCTGGCGCCGGAGATCCTGCCGCCGGCGGTAGTCAATGCCGAGGCGCGGCCGCAAGCCTGACGCGATATCGGCCTGACGCGACATCGCTCGCCGCGAACCGCGATTTGCGCCGCCCGTTGCGTGCTGTAGCCTCTGATTTGCGCATGGCCGTTCTGAAACCGATTCCCGGTTTCGGGACCGTGCGCTAGGATTCCATCATGACAACGCTTTCCGCCGAACGCGAAATCGAACATCTGATGACGCTGCATCCGAAAGGCTTCGACCTTTCGCTGGACCGTGTCACGCGGCTTCTCGAGCGCCTCGGCAATCCGCAGGACCGGCTGCCGCCGGTCATCCACATCGCCGGCACCAACGGCAAGGGCTCCTGCGCCGCCTTCTCGCGCGCGCTGCTGGAGGCGGCCGGCCATCTCGTTCACGTCCACACCTCGCCGCATCTGGTGAACTGGCACGAACGCTACCGGCTGGCGGACGAAGGCGGCGGCAAGCTCGTCGATGACGATATCTTCGCCGAGGCCATCGCGCGTGTCGCCGAGGCCAATGGCGGCCAGAAGATCACCGTCTTCGAGATCCTCACCGCCGTCACCTTCATCCTGTTTTCGGAGCACCCGGCGGAGGCGGCGATCATCGAGGTCGGCCTCGGCGGCCGCTTCGACGCCACCAATGTCATCAAGCGGCCGGCGGTTTCGGTGATCATGCCGATCTCGATGGACCACGAGGCCTATCTCGGCGACCGCGTCGAGCTGATCGCCGCCGAAAAGGCCGGCATCATGAAGCACGGCTGCCCGGTGGTGATTGGCGCCCAGGAAAGCGACACCGCGCTTCAGGTGCTGATCGAGACGGCCGAGCGGCTGGATTGCCCGACCGTGGTCTATGGCCAGGATTTCCTCGCTTTCGAGGAGAATGGCCGTATGGTCTATCAGGACGGGGACGGGCTGATGGACCTGCCCTCGCCGCGCCTGCCGGGGCGCCATCAATACGCCAACGCCGCGGCGGCGATCGCCGCCGTCAAGGCGGCCGGCTTCGAGATCGGCCACCGCGCCGCCGAGCGGGCGATGACCCAAGTCGCCTGGCCGGCACGCATGCAGAAGCTGACGCAGGGCAAGCTCGTCGACCTGGCGCCGAAGGGCGCCGAGATCTGGCTGGACGGCGGCCACAATCCAGGCGCCGGCATCGTCATCGCCGAGGCGCTGGCCGAGCAGGAGGAAAAGAACCCGAGGCCGCTGGTCCTGATCTCCGGCATGATCAACACCAAGGACCAGACGGGCTATTTCAGCGCCTTCAAGGGGCTGGCCCGCCATGTCTATACCGTGCCGGTGAACAACAGCGACGCCGGCGTGCCGAATGACGAGCTGGCCCTGCGTGCCGAAGAGGCCGGGCTGTCGGCCGAGCCGGTCAGCTCCGTCGCCAGCGCGCTGATGCTGTTGCGTGACAGTTGGGACGGCCCGGCGCCGCGCATCCTGATCGGCGGCTCGCTCTATTTCGCCGGCGCCGTGCTGGCCGAGAACGGCACGCCGCCGACCTGAAGCGATCAGCATGGCGCATTGGATTTCGGCGGGGGTCGAAAGGAACCGGCCATGATCAAGGTGAAGCAGCTTGCCCATGTCTGCATCTTCGCGCATGACTTGGAGGAGACGCGCCGCTTCTATCGTGACGTGCTCGGCATGGACACGCGGTTCAATTTCCTGCGTGACGGCAAGATCTTCGGCTTCTACCTCGATTGCAGTGGCCGCAGCCACGTCGAGGTGTTCGAGAAAAGTGAAGCCAGCTACAGCGACGCAAACCAGATCAACCACTTCTGCCTTGAGGTGGAAGACATCGATGCGGCGATCGTTCACATCCGGTCGAAAGGCGTCGCGGTGACGCCAAAGAAGCTTGCCTGCGACGACACGTTCCAGGCCTGGATCGCCGATCCCAACGGCGTGAAGATCGAGCTGTTCGAATACACCGCCAAGAGCGCGCAATTCGCTGGCGGCGACCGCATCGCCGACTGGTGATGGAGCTATGCGTCGCCGGCGTGAGCAATTGAACTTAGACGGCAAGATGCATCGCGGCGGGCAGCGCCAGCGAGAGCCCTGACAGGAAAAGCAGAACAAAGACGATCTTTCGCATCATCCCTTGCGACAATGACGGTGGCCAGCGGCGCGCGGCATAGGTCATCAGCATTACGGCCGGTATGGCGAGGACGAGCGCGACTGGCGACATGGTCGGGAGGTTGCCGCTTGCCATCACCAGGATAAGCCGGACCACCTGCGCGGCGCCGAAGGCGGTGACGAGCGTTTCACGGACACGTATGTGCGCCATTGGCTGGCGAAAGAGATGATAAACGAGCGGTGGGCCGCCGGTCGCAAACAGCCCACTCATCAGGCCCGAAACGACACCGAAGCCGACGAAACTCGCATCCGACGACCGTTTTGCCAAGCCGGCGGGCCTGATGGCCAGTTGCAGGCTGGACACCATGATGACCAGGCCTAGTCCGATCTTCAACAGGTCGGCCCGCGTGTCCGCCAGCCATTCCAACAGGGCATACCCCAAGAGCAGCGAAGGCAGGCTTGCCACCAGGATA
Source organism: Mesorhizobium sp. B3-1-7 (assembly GCF_006439385.1). Classification (NCBI taxonomy): domain Bacteria; kingdom Pseudomonadati; phylum Pseudomonadota; class Alphaproteobacteria; order Hyphomicrobiales; family Phyllobacteriaceae; genus Mesorhizobium; species Mesorhizobium sp. B3-1-7. The sequence goes on along the minus strand of NZ_VFTL01000007.1, from coordinate 45,120 downwards.
AGCCGCAGCTCCCCGCGCGCAATCTCGCGCCAGCCGCCTTGGATCAGCATCTGCGTGGCGTTGACCAGGGTCAGCATGCCGACCATTGCGGCTGCGTCGGGCAGCGGCAGCAAGCCGACAAGCGTAATCGCGCCCATCATCACCAGGCCGAAGGCGAAGCCTGTCAGGGTCTGGACATATGCGGCCACCGCCGCAAAACCGGCAAAGGCGAGGAGAGATGCTACAGTCACGACATCCCGCACGGGGCCGAAATGGAACCGTGCAAGCCGGCAACCACGGCCGGCCTACTTCAGCTCGATCTCGATGAAAGCATACTCGCCGTCATTGGCGTTGATGACGTCATGCTCGACGCCTTCCCGCCGGAAATAGGGCGCGCCTTGCTTCATTTCGGCAAAGGACTCGCCGTCCTTGGTCACCAGCTTCACCTTGCCGTCCATCAGCGGCACGACGACATAGTCGTGGCCATGGCGGTGCCAGCCGGTGTTGGCGCCGGGCGCGAAGCGGTATTCGGTGACGATGACGCGCTCGTTGTCGACGTGCACTGTGGCCTTGGCTGTTCCGGTCATGGCGCTCTCCTTTTTTCTGAAGCAGAGAGTATGACGTGCCTGCGTGCGAGGGCCAGAGCGCATCGAGCCATGACGCCAAAGAAAAGCCCGGCGCGATTGGCCGGGCTTGTTCTTGAACCTTTCGGATTGGCTCAGGCGAGGCTGCCGTTGATCCAGTGCGACAGCGCGGTCTTCGGCGCGGCGCCCACCTTCATGTCGGCCACTTCGCCACCCTTGAAGATCATCAGCGTCGGGATCGAGCGCACGCCGTACTGCGCGGCTAGCTCGGGGTTCTCGTCGATGTTGAGCTTGGCGACCTTGATCTTCGCGCCGAGCTCCTTGGCGATGTCTTCCAGCGCCGGGGCGATCATCTTGCAGGGGCCGCACCATTCCGCCCAGAAATCCACCACGACCGGCTCCTTGGCGTTGAGCACATCGGCCTGGAAATTGCTCGTGTCGACCTTGACGGTGGCCATGCTGAAATCCTTTCGAAAACTCGGGTTGCACCAAATGTGGTGGCTATGGCGGCGATGTTCAAGCAGTTCTTGTGTCACGCTGCCGTGAGTCGGGCAAGGGCGTCGTCCATGGCCGCAGCCGGCAGCTCGATCAGCCCCGGCGCCTCAGTGAACAGCAGCGCGGCCGTTACTTCGCGGCCCGGATAGAGCGGCTGGAGCAGCGCCCGGTAAAGCGCAAGCTGCAGCACATAGGCGGGCGGCACTTCGGCCAGACTCGTGGGCGCCGGGCGATTGGTCTTGTAGTCGACGATTGAAACCTTTTCCGGTGTGACGGCCAGCCGGTCGATCTTGCCGGAGATCGAGCGCAGCTTGCCTTTCACCTCCAGGCTGCCCATGACGGCGACCTCGGCGCGCGAGGACGACGAGAACAGCGTGCCGAAGCGGTCGTCGGACAGAATCGACAGCACCGCTTCCAGCGCCCGGTCGCGCTCGCTTTCCGGCCAATCGACACCGGCGCGTGCCAGATAGCGCTCCGCCGCGCCCGGCCTTTCATCTGAGGCGATCCCGGGCAGCATCTGCAGCAATTTGTGCAGGGTCAGGCCGCGCATCACCGCAAAGCCGGGCTCGGCGGCGGCATCGAGCACCGGCGAGCGTGTGTCGGGCGCGGCATCTTTCGCCTCGTCGATCAGCGCCGAGGCGCCGGAAGGCGAAAGCGGCCGCGGCAGCTCCTCATAGGGCGGCAGCGGCCGGAACAGGCCGTCCGGCAATGGCGCGGTATGCTCGAACAACCCCGCCTTGTCGACGCCGGTCAGCGCCACCGGCGGCAATTTGGTCATGTGGAAGCGGTGCACGGCCACATCGTTCGTTGCCGGATGCCGGCGCTCCTCGCTTTCCGGCGCACCAAGCAACGCGCGGCTGACGATCGAATGCCACGTGCCGGGGCTGGGCTGACGCTTGCCGTGATAGCCGCAGACGATCAGCCGGTCCTCGGCGCGCGTCATGCCGACATAGAGCAGCCGTCGGTATTCGTCGTCCGCCAGTTCGCGCGCCCGGATCGAAGCCGCCTTTGAGACGCCATTGGCGACATCGCTGGCCGAGCGCCACAGATAGCCCTTGCCCTTCCAGTGCGCGCCCGAGCCCTCGAACGGCATCAGCCGCGGCAGATGCTGGTCGCTGAACGGCGCCGAGCCGCCGTCGACCAGGAAAACCACCGGCGCCTCCAGGCCCTTGGCGGCGTGCACGGTCATGACGCGGACCTCGTCGCGCGTCTGGTCCATCTCGCGCTTGATCTCGGGACCGGCATTTTCCAGCGTCGACAGGAAGGACTCCAGCCCCGGCAGGCCAGTGCGTTCCTCGGCCAGGCAGAAACTCAGGAATTCGTCCAGGATATCGCCGGCTTCGGGCCCCAGCCGCGCCGTCATCTTGCGGCGCAGGCCGTCACGCGCCAGCACCGCGGCATAGAATTCGAACACCGGCTTGAACGCCACTTCGCTCGCCCAGGCGTCGAGCCGGCTAACGACAGCGGTGAGCGCGACATCTTCCGCCGCATGGTGCCGCAGCGAAGCGATCAGCGACTGGCCTTTCGGCCTCGAGCCAGCGAGTGCCAGCAACGTCTCCTCGGAGACCTCGAAGATCGGACTGCGCAGCACCGCGGCCAACGAAAGATCGTCTTCCGGCTGGATCAGGAAATGTCCAAGCGCGATCAGGTCCTGGATGGCTATATGGCCGGGCAGGCTCAGCCTGTCGGCGCCGGCAACCGGGATTTGCCGGTTCTTCAGGCTGCGCGACAGCGCATGGACGAAGCGGTCGCGCTTGCGCACCAGGACGAGGATGTCGCCGGCGGTCAGTTTCCTGCCCTTGCCTTCGATCACCTCGCCGCTGCGCAGCCAGGTCTGGATGGTCGCGGCCACATGCTCGGCCACGCGCACGGCAGGCGCGCTGGCATGGTTGACCGGCAAGGTCCAATCGTCGGGCTCCTCGACCATTTCGGCGCCGATCGACGGCCACACCTCGACATAGCCCGGCGCATCGTTGCGGATCGCCTTGTGGCTCAGCGGATCGGGATCGTGGCTGATGCCGCGCCTTACACCCGGTTCTGCGAAGACGCGGTCGACCGCGGCAAGCACATCGTCGCTCGAACGGAATGACCAGGTGAGCTTGAGATTGGCGAAGGCGGCTTCGGCGCCGCGCACGCGGCCGGCGAACAACAGCCGGCTTTCGGCGAAGGAATCGGGTGCTGCTCCCTGGAAGGAGTAGATCGACTGCTTCTCGTCGCCGACGGCAAAGACAGTTCGGCGCACCGCTTCGCGCTGGCCAAGCCCGGCAAAGAATTCTTCCGTCAGCTTCTTCACCACCTCCCATTGGTCGGGGCTGGTGTCCTGCGCCTCGTCGAGCAGGATGTGGTCGATGCCCTGGTCGAGCTTGAACTGCACCCACGGTCCGGCATCCGGCCGCGACAAGAGACCGACCGTGCGTGTGATCAGATCGTTGAAGTCGAGAAAACCCCGCCCGCGCTTCAACTGCTCATAGCGCGCGATCAGCCAGCCGGCGACGGTGAGCGCCGCCGCTGTCCCTTCCAGCATGCGGAACAGCGCCAGCCGGTCGGTTACCTCGAGGATCGCCTTGGCCGCGGCCAGATAGCGATCGGCCAAGTCCGGCAGCCGGTCGACCAGCGCCTTCCTGAAGATTTTGGGAGGATCGTAAGGGTCGCCGTCCGCACGCAGGAATGCTTTGGCGAGCAGGCGCATCCGCCGGATCGGATCGGCCTCGGTAAAGGCGCTCTGCGCATAAGGCAGCACATTGTTCAACACCTGCCGCGCGTCGGCGGTTTCGGCTGCCTGCGCGAATTCGGCGAATTGGCCGGGGGCGAAGCCAGGCAGCGGCCACAGCGAAGCGGCGATGCCCTCGGCCGTCTGTCCGGGCCTGAAACCGAATTCGGCGAACAACGGCCGGAAATCCCGATCCCTGCCGAGCTTGGCGATGAAATCGCGCAATTCGTCGCGCTTGCCGACGATTTCGCCAAGCAGCGTGTCGAGCCCGAACTCGCCGCCGCGTTCCAGCACGGTGGCGAAGGCCTCCGCCAGGCCTTCGACGCCGGCGCCCGCCCCCGAAATCATGTCGCGGCGGGCGTCGCCAAACAGTGAGGCCTCCATCTGCGGATCGAGCATCTCGAAATGCGCCGGGATATTGGCTTCGAGCGGAAACTGGTGCAGCACCGATTCGCAGAAGGCGTGGATGGTCTGGATCTTCAGCCCGCCCGGCGTCTCGAGCGCCTCGGCGAACAATCGGCGCGCGCGTCGCATCGTGTCGCGGTCGGCGCCTCGGCCGTCCAGCGCCGCGATCCTGACCGCCAGCTCCGCATCGGGCAGCGCCGTCCATTCCGACAGGGTCGAGAACACGCGGTTCGACATGTTGGCGGCGGCGGCCCGCGTATAGGTGAGGCACAGGATCTTCGATGGGTCGGTGCCGTTGAGCAGGAGCCGGATGACGCGCTGCGCCAGCACATGCGTCTTGCCCGAGCCGGCATTTGCCGACACCCAGGCGGAATAGGCCGGATCTGAGGCGCGCGCCTGGCTGGCCGCGGTATCGGAGGGGATCGGATATTTCATCCGTCGGCCTCGTCTTCGCTGGCGCCGCCGGCCGACCATTCCAGCACGCGCGCCAGATGGTCGTAGTCGCCGTCGGCTTCGCCCTCGCGGAATGGCAGGGCGCGCGACAGATAGCCGGCGGTCGGGTCGGCATAATGGAAAAGCAGCCTCTCCAGCCGCGCCCAGGCTTCCTCGGAAAGGTCGTTGGCGGTACGGGGCTTGCGGTTGTATTCGAGGATCGATTCCTCGAACACCTCGCCATTCGGTTTCAGCCGCACGAAGGCGAGTTGCGAGGGCTCGCGAATGCCGAGTTCCTTGAAGGCACCGCGTCTCAGCAGCGCGCCCTCCAACGCAAGCTGCGGCGACAGCAGCGTGTGCGCCTGCGCTTTCGAGGGTGAGGAGCCGGTCTTGTAGTCGAGGATGTCGGCCATGCCGCCGGCAAGCAGGTCGACGCGGTCGGCATAGCCGGAAAGCGTCACGCCGGTGCGGCCGACCACTGTCTTCTCCGCGCGTTCCTCGGCATAGCGCTTCGCCACCGCATCGGCGCGGCCATGCTCCCATTCGATGATGTTTTCGGCGAGCTTTTCGAAGCGCGGCCACCAGATCGCCTCGATATCCGACGGAAGCTTTGCCTCGGCAAAGCAGGCACGACCCGCTTCGATGAGGCTTTGCAGCGCGTTTGGTGCCCCGGGGTTTTCGACGCGGCGCGAAAACAAATGCAGGATTTCGTGGAACAATGTGCCGCGTTCGGCGGCGCCCGGATCGCGGATAAGCGGCTCCAGCGGCATCAGGCCGAGGATGCGCCGTGCGTAGACCGCGTAGGGGTCGCGGCGCAGCGTCTCGATCTCGGTGACCGAGAAATGCTGCGGGCGCATGCTGAGCGGCGGCTTCGGCTGCGGGCGGGGGGCAAAATCCTTCTTCTCGCCGGCATCGAGCGCGCGCGCCCAGGCAAGCAGCGCGTCGCCGCGCCCGCGAAGTGCTGCCGTCGGCTCCTTGCCGATGAAGGTCAGGATGCGCTGCAGCCAGCGCGACGGCACCCCCGGCGCGTCGCCCGAACGTGCCGACCGCGTCAGCACCACTTCGCTCGCGCCCATCGCCATCTGGAAATCATGCGCGGCAAGGCCAATGCGCCGTTCCGGCGGTTCGAGGTCGATGCCGGTCTTCATCAGCCGCGACATGAAGCGGTCGCTCTCGGGTTTGCGCGGCCAGACACCTTCATTGAGCCCGCCGATGACCAGCGTGTCGACGTTCTGCAATCGGGCTTCCAGCGCGCCCCAGATGGCGATGTTGCGGTCGGTGCCTTGCGCCGGCTTCACCGTCTCCGGCGCGATCAGTGCTTCCATCACGTCGGGCCATTCCGAAGCGGCGAAGGTGAAGGGCGAGGACGCCGCCACCAGTCCGCGCAACAGCTCGGCGAGTTTTTCGCCGGCGTCGCCGGCATAGAGTTCCGCCAGACCGCCATCGGCCGCGCGGCCCAGATCCTCCAGCGCGACAACGCTCGCGCGCGTCAGCGTCGCGATGTCGGCGTCCTTCTCGTCGCGCATCGCGGTGAGCGGCAGCAGCGCCTTGGTAAGTCGGCTAAGCATTTCTTGCGCCTGCTCGATGCCGCGTACGGTCAGGCGCGAAAACCAGAAAGGCTGCCTGGTGTCGCCGCTCAGCTCCGCAAGTCGTGTCTCGAAAAGCGCGCCGAGCGAGGCGACATCGGGCCGGCCCGTGCCGCCGCGCAGCGCCACCAGCTCGACGAGCTCGGCCGCCTTGCGCACGCTCCGGCGTTCGAGATTGAGTCCAAGCAGTGGATGCTTGAGCAATGACAGGAGGCTTACCGGATCGCCGGGCCGGAAGGCGGCGCTCAGCGCGAGCCTGATCAGGCTGGCGGCAGGCGTGTTGACGAGCGGCGCACCGCCGGAATCGTCGGCGACAACACCGAAGCGCAGAAGCTCGGCCGAAACCCGCCGCGCCAGCGCCCGGTCGCCGGTGACGAGCGCCGCGCGCTTGCCTGGGATCTCCACCGCGCGCTTCAACGCGATGGCGATTGCCGCCGCCTCATCGCGTTCATTCGCCGCTTCCACCAGCGTCACGCCGGCAAGCGCCTGTTCGATATCGTGCGCCGTGAAGCGCGGCCGCGTCTCGGTCCAGTACTCGGTGGTTTCGGCCGGCCGCAGCGCCTCGCCGACAAGGGCGGCGCGTAACGCAAGCGGCGGTGGCGCGGCGACGATATCCTCGACGTCGCGGCGCGAAATGCCAATGCCGCCGATCAGCTTGGCGAGGCCGTATTGCGGGTGGCCGAGCGTTGCCGGGCGCGCGCCGGGCGCCGTGATCGCCGCGAAGGATGCGTCGTCCAGCTCGCGGTCGAGCCCAGGCAGCACGACCGCGCCGTTGGGCAGGCCGGCGATGACGCCAAGCAGTTCGGCGGTGGCGGGAATCGAGCCGGTCGAGCCGGCGGCGATGACGGGCCCGGCCGGCGGATTGCGCTTCAGCCGCGCCGCCTCCAGCCGGATCAGCGCGCTGCGATGCGCGGCAGGATTGGAACGGTCGCGCTCCTTGAGCAGTTCCGGCCAGTTGTCGGTGACGATGCCGAGGAAATCGAGCGTCACCTGCCACCAGCCGGCGAGGTTGCCGGTCACCAGCGTCGCGAGCTTCGCCCAGTCCGTGCCTTCGGTCTCGATCTCGTCCATCAGCCGGGCGAGGTCGCGCGCCAGCCAGATGGCGTCGGCGGCCGAGGTCGGCACGACGAATTCCTCGTTGAACCGCTCTCTTACATGCGCCGGCAGGCTTTCCTTCCAGGCGCGCACCAGCGGCGCCAGCAACAACAGCCGCTCCTGCGCGGCGATCGGCGGTGCGAGCTCGATGGCCGGCGCCGCTTCGGCGTCGAAGGCGGCCTCGTCCTCGTCAAACTCGCCGAGCGGCCGCACCGTCGGCAGGATGGCCGAGCGTCTGCCGAGCATATCGACGAAGGCGCCGCGCAACGCACGCGCCGCACGGCGCGTCGGCACATAGATGGTGGCGTCGGCGAGCGCCAGCGGATCGCCGTCGAAGCGGAAGCCGGGGATCAGGCGTCCATCGAGCAACGCTCCAGCCAGCGTCGGCAGGAACGGCGCTCCGGACGGGATGGAAAGGACGCGGCGCGCGCCGCTCATACCGCATTAGATCGCCGTGCGCCCGTTTGGGCGCACAAAGGACGATCTAACCCTTTGACTCTACGCATCGTGCTTTCCGAAAATCGGAGGCGATTTTCGGGCCGATGCGGATGCGAGCGCGCCGGCCACGGCTGCCTCGGCGGCTGGAATGGCGTCCGGGGTGCCGACGGTGATCCAGCTTCCGTTCATCTTCATGCCGAACAGGCGGCCGGCGGCGATCGCCTTGTCGAAATAGATGTTGAGCGAATGCGAGCCTGTGGGAGCATCCTTGAAGATACGCGGATGGATGATCGCAGCACCTGCATAGATCAGGCCCGTCGGATCACCCTTTGAGCGCCTGAGCGCGCCGTCATGCGCGATCAGGAAATCGGTGCCAACGCAGTGCCCGGTCGCTGAGTCGAGATCGGTAAGCATCAGCAGAATATCCATTCTGGCGGCGTCCCATGCAAGGGCAAGGCGCTCGAGGCTGGGTTGGCCGCTGTCGATCCAGAACGTATCGGCGTTGATGATGTAGAAGGGCTCGCTGCCCAAAAGCGGCAGCGCCTTGACGATGCCGCCAGCCGATTCCAGCAGCGCCTCGCGCTCGTCGGAGATGACGATCTTCGGTGCGCGCCTATGGGCGACATGGGCGACGATCTGCTCGGGCAGGTAGTGGACATTGACGACGGCCTTGGCGACGCCGGCGGCTTCCAAACTATCCAGCCCCCAGTCGAGCAAGGTCTTGCCGGCGATCTTCACCAGCGGCTTCGGCATCGAATCGGTAATCGGCCGCATGCGCTTGCCGAGCCCGGCCGCCAGCACCATCGCCGTCGTCGGCTTCATGGGACCCGTTCCTCGAGCAGGCCGTGGGCCATGTAGAAATCCTTCAGGCCAGCCAGCGCCGGATGCGCCAGCGCCCGCCTCAGATAGTCGCGGATGCGCGGCAGGTGCTTCAGATAGTAAGGCTTGCCGTCGCGCTTTTCGAGCCGCACGAAGATGCCGAGGATCTTCGAATTGCGCTGCGCCGCCATGATCGCATAGGCCTCGGCGAAGCCGGCCTCGTCGAGAGCGCCGGCGGTGCGCCGCGCCGCGACATAGGCCGCGACCGTCCGCCGCTCGATCTCGGGCGGGACGGTGACGCGCGCATCCATGGCCAAGGAGGCGACGTCATAGGCCGCCGGCCCGATCAGCGCGTCCTGCACATCGACGATGCCGAGCCGGTCGAGGCCGGAACGCTCCGCGCGCCAGATGATGTTGGGCGAATGGAAATCGCGCAGCATCAGCGTGTATTCGCTGCCTGCCAGGCGATCGAGAAGCGCGTTCCATACCTTGTGATAGCCTGCCCGCAACTCGTCGTTTGCCGGTTCGCTGGTGATCCATGGCACATACCAGTCGACCAAAAGGTCGGCCTCGATCAGCATGGCTTCCCGGTCGAAAGACGGCACGTCGTGGAATACGCCCGGCGCCGCTTCCATGCGCGTGGGCCAGGTCTTGCCGTGCATCATGGCCAGCAACTCGGCCGCCGCCTCGTAGCGTTGGGCGATGGGCTGGCCGTCGTGACCGAGGAAACCTTCCGAGCCGAGATGCTCGATGAGCAGAAAACCCTGGTCGAGATCCTGAGCATGGATCGCCGGCACGCTGACGCCGGCCGCAAGCAGCGCCCGGTCGATGGCGACGAAGGCGGTGACGGACTGGGCCGTATGGGCGATCACCGCATAGGGCTTGCCGTCGCGCACGGGCGGCCCGAGCACGAGGCGCGGCGAGTTCATCAGCACGCGCGACGCCTTGCCGGGCAGCGAGACGATCTCATAGGAGCGGGCGGAGGCGTCGCCGACGAAATGGCGGCGGCTGGCTTCGCCCCATCCGGCCGAGGCCAGGAAATCGCGCATCGCCAGCGATCGCGCCACGCGATCATAGACCGGCCCGTTTCCGGACAGCCTTGCCACGCGGCCCTCGCCATGTTCGGCAAGATCGACCCACAGCGCGCCTGCCGGCAACCGGTCTCCGGCCCGTTCCGGCCATTCGATGAGCGCCGTGCCCTGCGTCAGCGCGTCGTCGAGCCCGAGCTCATCGAGCTCGTCCGGTGAGGAGAGGCGGTAGAGATCGAAATGATGCACCGGAACGCGCGCCTCGTAGCTCTGCACCAGCGTGAAGGTCGGGCTGGGCACTTCGAGGCCGCTATCGTCGGCGAGCGCCCGGATCAGCGCGCGGGCCAGCGTCGACTTGCCGGCGCCGAGATCGCCTTTCAGCGCGATCGCGTCGCCGGCGCGCAATGCCATGGCGAGGTCCTCGCCAAGCCTTGCCGTTGCCGCCTCGTCGGCGAGAAAACGCTCCAGCGCCATCCCTGTCATATAGGCCGCGCTACTCGGCCGCGTCGCGGATGCCCGCCGGCGTATCCGGGATTCCGGAAGGCTTGTCCGGGAAGGTGCAGATGACGGTCGTGCCCCTGTCCTGGCCGGTCTCGATGCGCACGGTTCCGCCATGCAATTCGACGAAGCTCTTGACGATCGAGAGTCCAAGCCCGGCGCCGCGCCGCCGTCCGCCATTGGCGCGTGGCTCGAAGCGGCGGAAGACCGATTCCAGCACGTCCGGCGGCATGCCCGGGCCGTCGTCATGCACCGAGAACTCGACGCTGTCGGCCAAGCGGCGGCAGGTCAGCCGGATCGTGCTTGCCTCCGGCGCGTAGTTCGCCGCGTTGCTGAGCAGGTTGTAGAGGATCTGGCGAATGCGGGTCTCGTCGCCATGGAAGCTCGTCGGCGCCTCGGCCGCGTCGATCGTGAGCTTGATCCGGTGCTCGTCCAGCCGGTCGGCGACCAGTTCGGCGGCCGCGGCGATCGTCCGGTCGATGTTCATTTCGGAGATGTCGAGCTGCATGATGCCGGCATCGACGGTGGCCAGGTCGAGGATATCGTTGACGATGGTGAGCAGCACCGAGGACGACGAGCCGACATGCTCGACATATTCGCGCTGTTTCGGCGTCAGCGGCCCGGTCGCGGGCAGCGACAGAAGCTCGGTGAAGCCGATGATGTTGGTCAGCGGCGAGCGCAGTTCATAGGACACGTGCTGCACAAATTCGTTCTTCAGCTGGTCGGATTTCTCCAGCGCCTCGTTCCTGTCCTTCAGCGCCCGTTCGACATTGACGGTGTCGGTGACGTCGACGAAGGTGATCATCACCTGGCCGTTGGGCAGGTGGATCACCGCGTAGCTCAGCACTGTGCCGTTGACGAGCTCGATCTGGCCGCGGCGGTCGCGGCGCTCGTCGTCGAAGCCGGTGACCGCGGCGACGAAGCCGCCCCACGGGCTGTTCGCGGCGCGCTGGTCGCAAAAGTCGCGGATCGCCGAGACATGGACTTTCGGCTTGACTGCTTCCACCGTCAGCCCCCACAGCGCGACGAAGGCCGGATTGGACAGGCGCAGCCGGCCGTCCGGACCGAACACGACCACGCCTTCGGCGAGGTTGTCCAGCGTCTCGCCCTGCACGCGCACGGCGGTCTGGTAGCGGCTTTCGAGATCCATCTTCTCGGTCAGGTTCTCGAACACCCAGGTGACGCCGCCCTTCGGCTGCGGGTTCGCCACGACGCGGATCGTCTTGCCGTCCGGCAGATGCCACCAATGCTCCTGCGATTCGACGGCGCGATAGGCGCTGAGCAGGTTTTCCTTCCAGCGCCGCCATTCGGGCTGCTCGGCGATCCTGCCTTCGCTGCGCAGCCTGTCGAGCAGCAACGTGTTGGAGGGAGCGCTGAGCAGGAAACCCGAGTCGAGGCTCCACAGCTTCTGAAAGGCCTGGTTGAAGAAGCGCAGCTTTTCCTCGGTGTCGAAGATCGCTACCGCTGTGTTCAACTGGTCGAGCGTGTCGGCATGGCTGCGCACGGTCCGCTCATATTCGGCGCGGATCGTCTCGGCGGCACTGGTGTCGCAGGCAAGTCCCGCCGAACCGTCGGCGCCGGCGAAATCGGTGACCGCGAACATGCGGCGGTCGCCCTCGATCACGGTGGAAAGCGTCTGCTCGAAGACCGGGCGCGACTTGTGCTGCTCGGCGATCTGCTCGCGCGCCTGGCCGCCGAGGAATTCCTTCGCGTCGCGCACGGCCGCGGCCGCGCTTTCCGCCTCCACCGCTTCGGCATAGGCGCGGTTGACCCATTGCAATCGCCCGTCCGCGCCGCGCAGCCACGCCGGCATCTTCAACGCGTCAAGCAGGCCGACCATGGTGTCGTAGTCGGCGCTGAGCCGCTGGTTCTCGATCTTCAGCCTGGCCTGGTTGCGCAGCGTCTCCGACAGCGAGACGAAGCGCACCAGCACATGCGCCGCGCTCTTGCGGCCATGCACCTCCAGCGGCACGCCGGCCTGCGTTTCGATGACGAGATCGAAGGCCCTAGCCTGTTCGCGCAGCGCCGCAACCGCGTGCTCCAGCGCCGCCGCCGAGCGCGGCATCAGCCAGCGGCCGAAGGCGAGGAAAGCGGGCCTGTCGTCGGGCGCGCCGCTTTCCAGCGGCAGGCTGCCGATGAGTTCGGGTTTCTTGTTGTCCGTGGTCCACACCACCAGGCGCTGGTCGCGCAGGTTGAGCAGCGCCTCGGAGCGCTGCAGCGCCGCGTTGACGTCCGCGATGCGGGCCCTGAGCTGTAGATTCTGCGAGGCGGTGCGTGCGCGCTCGCGGATCAGGAAGATGGCCGAGACGAGTGCGGCGCCCATGACGCCGACGAACATGGCGAGCTGCATGACCTCGACGGTGCTGACCGGCGCCGCGGCCTTTCCCGGAATGCCTGTCTCGGCGTGGGCGGCAAAGGCGAGCAACGGGCCGGCAAGCGCCGAGGTGGCAAGCAGCGACGCCAGCCGCAAGCCGGCACGAAAACCGCCGCCGCTCACGGCGGGGCCGGCCTCGTTCGAATCCTCATGGCCGCCGGAAACGGCCTTTCCCGCGCTTGGCGGGTAATCCCCCGGCATGTCTTGGTCCTCTTCGCCGCTTGAATGCAAGACCGCCCTGAATGCGTCCCCGGCCCAACATGTCCCCGAGCCGCGAATCACAACAATAACGCTTGCCGGAATCGACGTGAAGAATCATTGGCGCAAAAAATAAAGCCGGATGGAAAGTCAACCACCCGGCTTCAATATATGGTAGATAATTTCGCTTTGGTTAATAGCGGTAGTGTTCGGGCTTGTACGGGCCCTGCGGCGTCACGCCGATATAGGCGGCCTGTTCGCCGGACAGCTCGGTGAGCTTGGCGCCGAGCTTGTCGAGATGCAGCCGCGCGACCTTCTCGTCGAGGTGCTTGGGCAGCACATAGACCTGATTCTCGTACTGGCCGTGCTTGCTGAAAAGCTCGATCTGCGCCAGCACCTGGTTCGTGAACGAGGCCGACATGACGAAGCTCGGATGACCAGTGGCGTTGCCGAGGTTGAGCAGGCGTCCCTCGGACAGAAGGATCATCCGCTTGCCGTCCGGGAAGGTGATCAGGTCGACCTGCGGCTTGACGTTGGTCCATTTCAGGTTGCGCAGCGACGCCACCTGGATCTCGTTGTCGAAGTGGCCGATATTGCCGACGATCACCATGTCCTTCATCGCCCGCATATGGTCGAGCGTGACGACGTCCTTGTTGCCGGTGGTGGTGATGACGATGTCGGCGTTGGGGGCCGCGTCTTCCAGCGTCACCACCTCATAGCCGTCCATCGCCGCCTGCAGCGCGCAGATCGGGTCGACCTCGGTGACCTTGACGCGGGCGCCGGCGCCGCGCAGCGAGGCCGACGAGCCCTTGCCGACGTCGCCATAGCCGCAGACCACCGCGACCTTGCCGGCCATCATCGTGTCGGTGCCGCGGCGGATGCCGTCGACCAGCGATTCCTTGCAGCCATATTTGTTGTCGAATTTCGACTTGGTGACGGAATCGTTGACGTTGATCGCCGGGAAGGGCAGCAGGCCCTTCTTCTGAAGCTGGTAGAGGCGGTTGACGCCGGTGGTGGTCTCCTCGGTGACACCGCGGATCGCTTCCCGCTGCTTGGTGAAGAAACCGGGCGAGGCCTTCAGGCGCTTCTTGATCTGCGCGACGAAGTATTCCTCCTCCTCGCTCTGTGGATTGGACAGCACATCCTCTCCGGCCTCGGCGCGCGCCCCGACCAGAATGTACATGGTGGCGTCGCCGCCATCGTCGAGGATCATGTTGGAGAGGCCGCCATCGGCCCACTGGAAGATCCTGTCGGTGTAATCCCAGTAGTCCTCCAGCGACTCGCCCTTGACCGCGAACACCGGGATGCCGGCCTCGGCGATCGCCGCGGCCGCATGGTCCTGCGTCGAGAAGATGTTGCAGGAGGCCCAGCGGATGTCGGCGCCCAGCGCCTTCAGCGTCTCGATCAGCACCGCTGTCTGGATGGTCATGTGCAGCGAGCCGGTGATGCGCGCGCCCTTCAGCGGCTTCTTGGCGCCGAACTCCTCGCGGCAGGCCATCAGGCCCGGCATTTCGGTTTCGGCGATCTCGATCTCCTTGCGGCCCCAGCCGGCAAGCGAGATGTCGGCGACCACATAGTCCTTGCTACCCGTCATGGCAGTGCTCCGGTGTGATTTTTTTCTCAAAGACGCGCCGGCGCCGGGAGGCGCGTGGAAGGGCGCGGTTGCCGGCTTGACTAGCAGATCGGCCGCCATACGACAATGGGACATAAAGAAATCTTTATGCGCGCATGTCTCTGGGGACGGTGCATGTCGCCCAAAAGTGCGCAACGGTTTTGGGATCACGACATGCATAAGCAGAAATCATGTCGCCCAAAGGTGCGCAACGGTTTTGGGATCACGACATGCACAAGCAGAAATCATGTCGCCCAAAAGTGCGCAGCGGTTTTGGGATCACGACATGCACCAAAGCAAAAATTTCAGATTTCCTCGCCGAAACGCGAGGCGACCAGCTGCTCCAGCGCATCCATGGCCGGCACGGCTTCCGGGCCGCTGGCGATGACGCGGATCGAATAGCCCGGGCTCGCCGCCAGCATCATCAGGCCCATGATCGAGGTGCCGCCGACCTTCACGCCGTCCTTCTCGACATGGATGGTGGCGTCGAAGCCGCTGGCGACCTGGACGAACTTGGCCGAAGCGCGCGCGTGCAGGCCGCGCTGATTGATGATCGGGAACTCCCGCACCACCTCGTCTGTGTGCGGCGCCGGTGCGTTCATTTGCTGCTCAGGAGCTGGCTGGCGACGTTGATGTATTTGCGGCCCGCCGCCTGCGCTTCGTCAAGCGCGGCGGCCATGTTGTCGCCCTTGCGGATCGAGGAGAGCTTGATCAGCATCGGCAGGTTCATGCCGGCGATGACCTCGGTGCGGCCGGATTCCATCACCGAGATGGCGAGGTTGGAGGGCGTGCCGCCGAACATGTCGGTGAGCACGATGACGCCGGTTCCGGTGTCGACGCGCGCCACGGCGTCGACGATGTCGGCCCGGCGCTGCTCCATGTCGTCATCGGCGCCGATCGCCACGGTTTCGAAATTGTCTTGCGGCCCGACGACATGCTCAACGGCATGCCGGAACTCGGTAGCGAGTTGACCGTGCGTCACGAGCACGAGTCCGATCATTCTCTGGTGGCTCCCGTCATCGCCTCTTCACAGGCGTATCTTATGTTCGCCAGCCATTCCAGGCGGCGGGAGCGCTATCTTGTCGACGCACGGCCGGTTGACAAGCCCAAAGTTGCGGCAGCTCGGGCCATTTTGACGCATCGCAGCAAAAAACCCGGGGCGGATCATGAAAAAGGCTGGATCGACAGCCGCGCCACCAGCAGGGGCAGCGCGGCGGTGACGTTTTGCCGGGCGACGTCGACGCGGGGCAGCCGGCATCCGTCGATCGTTTCCGTGGCTTCGTCCTGCAGGCGCACCATGTCGGGCGCCTCGACCAGCCGCACCACGAGGTCGATCACGGCGGCCGGTTCGAAAGCCAGCGGCCGCGGGCCGATGCCGTGCACCTCGGCGAGACCGGCGATGCTCGCCGGCGCGCGGCACACCAGCCGGCCGCCATGGGCCACCGCAAACAACTGGTCGTCGCCCACCAGCCGGGCAAAAAGCCCCCGCGCGCGGCAATGATCGATTAGCGCCAGCGCCAGCGTCGTCTTGCCGGCGCCCGACGGCCCGGTGATCAGCACGCCGCGCTCGCCGACCAGTATGGCCGTGCCATGGATGTTGCGGGGCTTTGCGGCGGCGTCCGGCATGTTCGGCTCGGCGATCAGGTTTCCGCCGGCAGCGTCACCATGAAACGCGCGCCTTTGATCTCGCCGGGCTTGGTGCCGGGGATGTTTTCGGCCGTCAGCGTGCCACCATGCGCCTCGACGATCTGGCGGCTGATCGACAGCCCGAGGCCGGAATTCTGGCCGAATGCCTCGCCGGCCGGCCGGTCGGTGTAGAAGCGCTCGAAGATGCGGTCGATCTTTTCGGCCCGGATGCCCGGGCCGTTGTCGTCGACGGTGATGATGTTGAACTTGCCCGCGCGCGCCAACGAGATCGCTATGTGGCCATGCTCGTCGGGCACGAAGGAGCGCGCGTTCTCGATCAGGTTGGTGATGACCTGGCCGATCCTGAGGTCGTGGCCGACAACGAAATAGCCTTTGGCGCCGGCCGGCAGCTTGGCGACCTTGAGCTCGATCTCGACGGCCTTCTTGTTGCGCGTCGCCTCGCGCGAGACCGCGATGAGATCGGTGGTGAATTTCTTCAGGTCGACGGTCGCGGCATCCTCGCGCGCCAGCTCGGCATCGAGCCGCGAAGCGTCCGAGATGTCGGTGATCAGCCGGTCGAGCCGCCTCACATCGTGCTGGATGATTTCCATCAGCCGGCCACGCGAGTTCTCGTTCTTCGCCAGGGGCAGCGTCTCGACCGCACTGCGCAGCGAAGTCAGCGGGTTCTTCAATTCATGCGAGACATCCGCCGCGAAACTTTCGATCGCCTCGATTCTCGCGTACAGCGCATTCGTCATGTCGCGCACGGCAATGGACAAATTGCCGATCTCGTCCTGGCGATCGGAAAAATCGGGGATTTCCTCGCGGTTCTTGACGCCGCGCCGCACCCTGACGGCGGCCGCGGAAAGCCGGCGCAGCGGATTGGCGATGGTGGAGGCGAGCAGCATCGACAGGATCGCGGTGACGAGCGCCGCCACCCCGAACACGCGCAGGATCGCCTTGCGCTCGGCCGCGACGATCTTGTCGATGTCGCCGCCTTCGGTGGACAGCATCAGCACGCCGAGCACGGCGCGGAAGCGCTGGATCGGCACCGCGACGGAGACGATCTGCTCGCCCTGCTCGCTCACCCGCACGATGGTCGAGGGGCTGCCGGTCAGCGCCTTGACCACTTCGGGGAAGGCGGCGCCATTGCCGCCGGGCTGCTCGTGGTAGACCGGCAGGTCCTTGTTGCGGAAGAAGTCGAAGATGAATTTCTCGACTTGCTCCACGACGCCGGGCTGTTCGTCGTCGACGGGCGGCAGGTCGTAGCGCAGGATCTGGCCGCGCGAATAAAGATGCCGCGAATCGAGCAGCAGGTTGGCGTCGCGGTCATAGATACGGGCGCGGGTGCGCGTCGGCGAAATCAAGCGTCGCAGCACCGGCGCCACGCGCTCGGGATTGATCGGGAAATCGAGGTTGTCGAGCTGGTCCGACCCCGGCCCCAGGCTTTCGCCCGCCTGCAGCTCAAGCAGCTTTTCCGGGTCGATGCTGATCGAATCGGTCTCGACGGTCGCCGAGGCCGCAATCGCGCCGGCGATGATCTCGCCCTGCGTCATCAGGCTTTCGACGCGCGCGTCGATCAGCCCGTCGCGGAAGGTGTTCAGGTAAAGGATGCCGGTGACCAGCACGGCGAGGCCGGCCAGGTTGAGGAACAGGATGCGCCGGGTCAGGCTGGAGAAGATGTGATGGCCGAGAAACCGGCGCATCGGCACCGTGAATTTCGACACGAAGGCGGGCACGATCCGCGACGGGCGCCTTGCCGCGCCCGTCCGTCTGCCTCGCTCTACTTCCACTGCCATCGACTAGCAGGCCCTGCTTAGTTAGTGGGTAGTGAGTGGGCAGTAGGCAGTAGGAGCAATGATTGGCTGACCGCGGCTATGCACGAATGGCCGCTCGCATCATTCAAAACTGACTACGGACTATTCCCTACTGCCTACTGCCTATTCTCATGCCTCGCGGAACCGGTATCCGACTCCGTAAAGGGTTTCGATCATCTCGAAGTCGTCGTCGACGGCCTTGAACTTCTTGCGCAGCCGCTTGATGTGGCTGTCGATGGTGCGGTCGTCGACATAGACCTGCTCATCATAGGCCGAATCCATCAGCGCATCACGGCTTTTTACCACGCCGGGGCGCTGCGCCAGCGAATGCAGGATGAGGAACTCGGTCACCGTCAGCGTCACCGGCTCGCCCTTCCAGGTGCAGGTGTGCCGCTCCTGGTCCATTACCAGCTGGCCGCGTTCGAGCGAGCGGGCCTGCTGGCTCGGCGCCTTGGCCGCCGCCTCGCGGGCGCTGGTCCGGCGCAGCACGGCGCGCACGCGCTCGACAAGGAGGCGCTGCGAGAAGGGTTTGCGGATGAAGTCGTCGGCGCCCATCTTGAGGCCGAACAATTCGTCGATCTCGTCATCCTTCGACGTCAAGAAGATGACCGGCAGGTCCGACTTCTGGCGCATGCGGCGAAGCAGCTCCATGCCGTCCATGCGCGGCATCTTGATGTCGAGGATGGCGAGGTTCGGCGGCCGCGCCGCCAGGCCTTCCAGCGCCGAGGCGCCGTCGGTGTAGGTTTCCACCCGATAGCCCTCGGATTCGAGCGCGATCGACACCGAGGTCAGAATATTACGGTCGTCGTCGACAAGCGCGATTGTTGCCATTTCAAGCGGCTCCCTCATGAGCTGTCCCTTCTGTCGTCGAGAAGGGGCTTTTGCAGGACAAATTGGGTACAAAATGTGGCACGGGCCTTGTCCGAAGTCACGAGCGGCCTGCCGTCACACGACATCGCACCCTAATTGGGATTGGACGCACCAAGCCTGCCAATCCTTTGGGCAACCTCTGCGATTTTTTGCACATATAAACGATTTAAACAACTTTCAAATTTTTTAAATCGATTAATGATTTGATATCATTCGGCTTTTCTGGTTTTGAACCTGACGGCCCCAGCGCGGGCTCCGGGAAGTCACCCGTCAGATGCGGCCAAATCCAGAGAGGAAATTTGATGTCGGAAGCCGGCAAACGCAACCCCGACTGCGCCATCGACGCGATCGGCCTGAAGACAACGGGCATGGTACGCTATAATTTTGGCGCGGCGGAACTCTACGAGGAAGCGATCCGGCGCGGCGAGGCGAGGTTGACCGCGCAGGGCGCGCTGGTCGCCGAGACCGGCCAGCACACCGGGCGTTCGCCGAAGGACAAATTCGTCGTGCGCGACGAGGCGACCGGCGGCCAAGTCTGGTGGGACAACAACAAGGCGATCTCGCCAGCACAGTTCGAAGCGCTGCTCGCGGATTTCAAGGCTCATGCGGCCGGCAAGGACCTCTACGTGCAGGACCTCGTCGGCGGCGCCGACGCCGATCTCAAGCTGCCGACCCGGGTCGTCACCGAATTCGCCTGGCATTCGCTGTTCATCCGCAATCTTCTGATCCGCCCTGAAGCCGCGGAGCTCGAGCGTTTCGTGCCGCGGATGACGATCATCGACCTGCCCTCCTTCCGCGCCGATCCGGCACGTCACGGCACCCGCACCGAGACGGTGATCGCGGTCGATCTCACCCGCAAGATCGTGCTGATCGGCGGCACCTCCTATGCCGGCGAGATGAAGAAGTCGGTGTTCACGATGCTGAACTACCTGCTGCCGGCAAAGGGCGTCATGCCGATGCACTGCTCCGCCAATGAAGGTCCGGACGGCGACGCGGCCGTCTTCTTCGGCCTGTCCGGCACCGGCAAGACGACCCTTTCCGCGGATCCGTCGCGCACGCTGATCGGCGACGACGAGCATGGCTGGGGTCCGCACGGCATCTTCAATTTCGAGGGCGGCTGCTACGCCAAGACGATCAGGCTGTCGGCAGAGGCCGAGCCGGAGATATTCGCCACCACGCAGCGCTTCGGCACGGTGCTGGAGAACGTGATGCTCGACGCCAGCCGCGTTCCGGATTTCAACGATGGCAGCCTGACCGAGAACACGCGCTGCGCCTATCCGCTGGACTTTATCCCCAATGCCTCGAAGACCGGCCGCGCCGGTCATCCGAAGAACATCATCATGCTGACCGCCGATGCCTTCGGCGTCATGCCGCCGATCGCCAGGCTGACGCCGGCGCAGGCGATGTACCACTTCCTGTCGGGCTATACAGCCAAGGTCGCCGGCACGGAAAAGGGCGTCACCGAGCCGGAAGCGACGTTCTCGACCTGCTTCGGCGCGCCGTTCATGCCGCGCCACCCGTCCGAATACGGCAATCTGCTGCGCGAGCTGATCGCCAGCCACGGCGTCGACTGCTGGCTGGTCAACACCGGCTGGACCGGCGGCGCCTATGGCACCGGCCGCCGCATGCCGATCAAGGTGACGCGCGCCTTGCTGGGCGCGGCGCTCGACGGTTCGCTGAACGCGGCCGAGTTCCGCACCGACGCCAATTTCGGCTTCGAGGTGCCGGTGGCGGTCCCGGGTGTCGACGGCGCCATTCTCGACCCGCGCTCGACCTGGGCGGACAAGGCCGGTTACGACCGCCAGGCCGCGAAGCTGGTCAACATGTTCGCGACCAATTTCGAGAAGTTCGAACGCCACGTCGACGCCACCATCCTCGGCGCCGCGCCGCGCTTGCAGGAAGCGGCTGAATAGCGGCCGCTTCTCATATCTTTCCTCCAGGGCCCGGCTCGCGCCGGGCCTTTTCTTTTTGCCGTCATCGCGTCATGAGTGCGTGCATGGCAAGCGACGACGACATCATCATCTCGGGCGAAGCGGTCATTCGTGCGGGCGACCTGCATGAGGACTTCATCCGCTCGTCCGGTCCGGGCGGCCAGAACGTCAACAAGGTGGCCACCGCCGTGCAGCTGCGTTTCGACGCGGCGAACGCTTCCGGCCTGTCCGAGCGGGTGCGCGAGCGTGCCATCAAGCTTGCCGGCCAGCGCGCCACCAAGGACGGCGTCATCGTCATCGAGGCCGGCCGCTTCCGCACCCAGGAGCAGAACCGGGCCGATGCGCGGGCGCGGCTGACGGCGTTGATCGCCAAGGCGGCCGAGCCGCCACCGCCGCCGCGCAAGAAGACCAGGCCGTCCAAAGGCGCCGTGGAGCGCCGCCTCAAGAGCAAGGCGGGTCGATCGACGGTGAAAAAGCTGCGCGGCCGTGTCGAGAACGATTAAGCACGGTTGAATCGGCTGCTTCCAATTCTGGGTTGCAGATGGCAAGCTCCGATTGCTGCAACAGCGAGGAGACCAGCCATGGGTATTTTCGATTTCGTCAAAGGCGTCGGCAAGAAGCTCGGCATCGGCGGCGACGACGAGGCATCGCCAAACGCGGATACGTTGAAGAAGGAGCTCGACTCCCACAAGCTGGGCACGGACGGCGTCGAGGTTGCCGTCCAGGGCGACACCGCGGTTTTGAAGGGCACGGTCAAGGATCAGTCGGTCTTCGAAAAGGCGGTGATCGCCGTCGGCAACACGCTCGGCGTCTCCAAGGTGCAGGCGGACGAGCTAAAGGTCGCGCCCGAGGCCGGCAAGGCGGCGCCGGCCAAGGAACCGACGCTCTATACCGTCCAGAAGGGCGATAATCTCTGGAAGATCGCCGAGAAATATTACGGCAAGGGGAAGGGCGCCAAGAACCACGTCATCTTCGAGGCCAACAAGCCGATGCTGACGCATCCCGACAAGATCTATCCCGGCCAGGTGCTGCGCATACCGGATATCGACCAGGCCTGAGGGGCATATTGCCGAGATTGAACGAACGGCGGCTTTCGGGTCGCCGTTTTCTTTTGCCGGTGGCATGCTGGAGCCGGATGATTTCAGGTCTGTTCGACCTGAAATCATCCGGCTCTAAATCAAAGAGATAGAGCATGATGTCGTCCGAAGGCCGCTTCACGCTTTTCGGCATCACGCTCCAGGGCGGATAACCGGATCGACCCATGCTCGTTCTTCCCAAAGGCGTCCGCCATATGCCGGGCTATATCGCCCGGCCGGCCCAGGAAGCGCTGGTCGAGGAGATCAGGCGCGTCGTGCAGGCAGCACCCCTCTACGTGCCGGCCATGCCGCGCACCGGCAAGGAGATGAGCGTGCGCATGACCAATTGCGGCGCGCTTGGCTGGGTCACCGACAAGGAGCGCGGCTATCGCTACCAGCCCACGCATCCGGTGACGGGCGAGCCCTGGCCGCCGATCCCGGAAGCCTTGCTGCAACTGTGGCGCGAGGTCTCGGCCTATTCGCATCCGCCCGAAGCATGCCTGGTCAACTTCTATTCGGCGGACGCAAGAATGGGCCTGCATCAGGATCGCGACGAGCAGGATTTCGCCGCGCCCGTGGTGTCGGTCTCGCTGGGCGACGACTGCCTGTTCCGGGTCGGTCAGGATAGGCGCGAAGACGGCACGAAGTCGTTCAGGCTGAAGAGCGGCGACGTCGTCGTGCTGGGCGGCGAGGGACGCCTCGCCTTCCACGGCGTCGACCGCATCTATCCCGCGACGTCGGCCCTTTTGAAGAATGGCGGCCGCATCAACCTGACGCTGCGGCGGGTGACGGTGCCGGGTTGACGCGAGTATCGCGAAGCAGCACCCGCACGGTCTCGTCCTCGGCGATTGGCCGGTAGTCTTGCATCAGACGGACATAGTCCTGGTGGCGCGACAGCTCTTCGGCCAAGGCTTGGTTGTTTTTCTGAATGATGAGTATCGTCGGTCGTTTCGTCTCGAGCTCGGCAAGCTTGCCGTCGATGTAGCGGTCGGCCATCTCACGATAGTGAGAGGCCGCCTCTTTGTTGCCGTCCCGGGTCGCGATCGCCGAAAGGTAAAGCGCCGTATCACTCAGCCAGTCGCTGCAATAGCGTGAGATCCATGTTCCGCCGAGCATGCGGGTAAGCGGATGGCCCGCCGCGATGTCTGAGCCGACCAGCGCGACGGTCGGTTGATGAACCACGGCCTTGACCTTGGCGACGAATTCACCGCCCGGCTTTTGTGTTTTCATGAACGGAATGGCCGCAGCGACGACGATGGCGGCCAACAACAGCTTTTGCCCCGGTTCCATCGTCCTGCCCGCCGACGAACGTGGCGCCTGATCGATTTGCGCGGTTCTCATCAGCAGCGCCGCCAGCAGCAGGCTAAACGCCGGGAATGCGTGATAGGGCCAACCCTTGGCCTGGTAGATCAACGGCGCCGTTGCCGCCAGCGAAGCGAGCGTGAACACGCTGACCAATGGCGACGGGGTTAAGCCCGGCCGAAGGAAATGCAGCATCAGGAGCGCGATAAGATAGACCGGGGCATAGTCGATCAGCAGCGCCTGCATGTTCCCCATCCGCATGTAGGTGTCGGCCAGTATCGGATAGATGACGCTGAGGAATTCCGGATAGCAAAGCATCACGGCCACGGCATAGGCGACGCAGATCAGGCCGATCACCCAATATTCGACTGCCAGCAATGGCAAAATCGACCGGCGCCGCCAGGCCACGTACAGCGCCGGGACGAACACCACCAGCGCGTAGTAGGGCTTCACCAACAACAGGACGCTGCCGCCAAGCCCGGCAAGCACCGCCACCAGCAGGCTTGGTCGTGTCTCGTTCGCCGGCGCCGCGCGCCAGGCCATCAGCACCAGCAAAGGCAGGAACAACGCAACGCCCAGGTGCTCCCGCTCGCTGAAGGCATTGCCGGGAAAGATGACCAGCAGCGCCAGGAACAGCGGCAGCATGGACAACAGCGCGCTGTTCTCCGCAAAGCCAGCCTGTCTGGCGATCAGCGCGGCAAAGCCGAGACCAATCAGGCAGACCGCATAGGCGTAGACATGGATCACCACTTCCGGCGACAGGCCGAGAGCCTGCGCCAGGGCCACGGCCGGCATGAACAACCAGGGCGTGAACGGCGGATTGACCTCGAACAGATCGACATAGAGCCGGGAGCCGGAAAGCACCCTTTCGGCCATGGTGATTGCCCAGCTGGTGTCGGGTATGACACCCCATCGCATTTGCCAGGGCACCGCCGCCGCCAAGACGAGCAGGCAGAGGACCAAGGTCCGTGTCACCACGCCGGCGCTGGACACGCCGGCCGGCGAGCGGTCCAGGATCGGGGTCATGGCCGACCTCTCGGCAAGCGAAGCGCGGGTTTCCATGTTCATCGGACCACCGCCGTGAAGACGAATTGGCGCAGGATAATGAAGTTCAGGACCGGAACCAGCGTGCAGGCCATTGCCACCGGCACCAATGCCGGCAGCCCGACGACGTCGGCGAGCACTACGGTCAGCCCGACCGTGAGCAGGAAGCCGACCGCGGTGGCGCAGGCAAAGCGAGCGATCTCGAAGCCGACCGCGCCGTCGGACATGAACGTCACGAAGCGATGCCCGCAATAGGAAAACACCGCCCCGGCGCCATAGGCGACGACCGAGCTGATCGCTGCCGGCAGGCCGAAACGGTCCGAAAGCGCAAGCGTCCCCACAGCATAGATCAGCGTCGACAGGCCGCCGATCGCGGCAAATCGCAGGATGCGCGCAGGCTCGGATCGGCCCTTCGCCCATGACCAGGAGCGATGCTCGGTCGCGGTGAACTGGCTTTTGGATTGGACTGCTTGTCGCAAGGTCAGCCGAGCCGCCGTTCGCGCGTCGCCGGCACACGGTCCTTCGGCGCTTCGGCGTTTCTCATCGCGGCGATCGCTTGCTCAAAACCGGTCAGGCGGTCGACCACATAGAGCGGTCTCCGCTTCACCTCGGCATGGATACCGCCGACATAGAGGCCGATGATGCCGGTCATGAAGAGATTGATGCCGGACAGGAAGGAGATGATCACCACTGTCGATGTCCAACCATGGACGACGTCGTTGGTGAAGAGCCAGGAAGCCAGGGCGTAAAGGCCGAGCACGGCCGCAAAGCCGGAAATGGCGAGGCCCGACCACAGCGCCAGCCGCAAAGGCTTGTCGGAAAAGCTGATGACGCCATGGACCGCCAGCCGCACCATTTTCCAGAACGGATATTTGGTTTCGCCGGCCGCTCGCTCGGGCCGTTCGAACGACACCGCCGTTTGCTTGAAACCCATCCAGCCGAACATGCCGCGCACGAAGCGGTCGCGCTCGGGCATCTGCTTGAAGGTTTCCAGGGCCTTTCGTCCCACGAGCCGGAAATCGCCGACGTCGCGGGGGATGGTCACGGAGGTCATCTGCTCGAGAGCGCGGTAGAAGAGGCTGGCGCTCGCACGCTTGAAGAGCGTTTCCCCCTCGCGTTTGGTGCGGCGGGCATAGACGATCTCATAGCCTTCCTTCCATTTGGCGACGAGGTCGAGCACCACTTCGGGCGGATCCTGCAAGTCCGCATCCATGACGATCACGGCGTCGCCGGCTGCGGCGTCCATGCCGGCGGTGATCGCGATCTGGTGGCCGAAATTGCGCGACAGTTCGATCAGCCGGAAGCGTGGGTCCGAGGCCGTCATGCCGCGCAGGAAGATGACGCTTGTATCCCGGCTGCCATCGTCGACGAAGATCGCCTCGGCGCTGGCGTCGAGCTTGTCGAGCAAGGCCGTGATCCGTCGCACGAGCAGCGGCAGCACCGCCTCCTCGTTGAAGATCGGAATGACCAGTGAATAGACCGGGGCCTTGCGGCCGGCGGCATTGCCCGCATTGATCACCGGTTGCCTCCCGACACCCGCTGGAGTTTGGCTCGCAAAGCTAGTCGGGATTGCCTAAGGCGCCGTTAAGGGGGTCACAATTTCCTTAACGCCACTTCCTCGATCAGGTGGTTGGCGCCCTTGCGCAGGATGAGATCGGCCCGCGCCCTGGTCGGCAGGATGTTCTCGCGCAGGTTCCTCAGGTTGATGTTGGCCCAGAGCCCTTCGGCGATGGCCCGCGCGGCGTCCTCGGAGAGCTGCGAATAGCGGTGGAAGAAGGAGTCCGGATTGCGGAAGGCGGTTTCACGCAGCCGCATGAAGCGCTGGATGTACCATTGATGGATCAGCTTCTCGTCGGCATCGATATAGATGGCGAAGTCGAAGAAGTCGGACAGGAATGGCACGATCTTGCCGTCCTTCGGCAGCTTGCCCGGCTGCAGGACGTTGATGCCTTCGAAGATCAGTATGTCCGGACGGTCGATGGTGACGAACTCGCCGGGGATCACGTCGTAGGTCAGGTGCGAATAGACCGGCGCGATGACGCTGTTTTGCGCCGACTTGATGCCGGACAGGAACCTGAGCAGCGCGCCGACGTCGTAGCTCTCGGGGAATCCCTTGCGCTCCATGAGGTTCTCGCGGCGCAGGATCTCGTTGGGCAACAGGAAGCCGTCGGTGGTGATGAGGTCCACCTTCGGGCTCGACGGCCAGCGCGCCAGAAGCTGCTTCAGCACGCGCGCCGTGGTCGACTTGCCGACCGCGACCGAGCCGGCGATGCCGATGATGAAGGGAGTCTTGACGACATCCTGCGCCTTGAAGAAGGCCTGGCGCTGCCTGAACAAAAGCTGGCTCGCCTCGACATGCGCCGAAAGCAGCCGCGACAACGAAAGGTAGATGCGCTTGACCTCTTCGAGGTCGACCGGGTCGTTGAGCGAGCGCAGCCGGTCGATCTCTTCTCCGGTCAGCGTCAGCGGCGTGTCGGCGCGGAACTGCGACCATTGCTCGGCGGAGAAGAATCGATAGGGGGAATACTTCTCGGTCGGAGCAAGCTGGTCCATCGGGTTTCCTACCCTCCTCGCCGTCAGCCCCGGGCCATCAACCGCGGGGACGGGACGCCTTTTCGGCGATGCCCGAGCGTCCGGTTCGGCTCTCGAGCTCCTTCAGCACGTCGTCAAGCGGAATGCCCGCTATGCCAAGGACGACCAGCCAATGATATATAAGATCGGCACTTTCCGAAACGAGGGCCTGCCTGTCGCCGCGGATGGCGGCGATCACGGTCTCGACCGCTTCCTCGCCGAGCTTCTGCGCCGCCTTGTCCATGCCCTTGGCGAACAGCTTCGCCGTCCATGAGTCAGCGTCGCCGGAATGGGCGCGCTGATGGATGATCGTTTCCAGCTCGGCGAGCGAAAATTGAGCCATAGCAGTGGTTTAAGTCCGATGTGCCGACGAGTCCAGCCGCATCGGCAGGCCGGCTCTGGCCATGTGCGCCTTGGCCTCGGCGATCGTGAAGGTGCCGAAGTGGAAGATCGAGGCGGCAAGCACCGCACCGGCATGGCCGTCGCGGATGCCTTCGACCAGGTGATCGAGGGTTCCGACGCCGCCGGAAGCGATCACCGGCGCGCGCACCGCGTCTGCAATCGCGCGGGTGAGCGCAATGTCGTAGCCGGCCTTGGTGCCGTCGCGGTCCATCGAGGTCAAAAGGATCTCACCGGCGCCGCGATCGACCATCGTCTTGGCGAATTCGACCGCGTCGACGCCGGTCTTCTCGCGTCCGCCATGAGTGAAAATCTCCCAGCGATCGGCTTCGCCGGCCGCCGACACCTTCTTGGCGTCGATCGCCACGACGATGCACTGGTTGCCGAACTTGTCGGCGGCTTCCGCGACGAAATCCGGGTTCTTCACCGCCGCGGTGTTGATCGATACCTTGTCGGCGCCGGCCAGAAGCAGCTTGCGGATGTCGGCCACCTGGCGCACGCCGCCGCCGACGGTGAGCGGCATGAAGCACTGCTCGGCCGTCCTGGCGACCACGTCGAAGATCGTCTCGCGATTGTCGGACGATGCGGTGATGTCGAGGAAACAGAGTTCGTCGGCGCCTGCGGCATCATAAGCCTTGGCGGCCTCGACCGGGTCGCCGGCATCGATCAAGTCGACGAAATTGACGCCCTTGACCACGCGGCCGTTCTTGACGTCGAGGCAGGGGATGACGCGGGCCTTGAGCATCACTTGCCTTCCAGGGTCGAGAGCAGGTCGACCACCAGCTCGCCGACCAGCGGCGGCACGTCGCCCTTGGGGTCGAAGGCCGGATCATAGGCGGAAATGGTCAGCCCGGCGATGGCGAGCGGACCGGCGAGACCGCACATCGCGGTGCGCACCTGTTCGGGCGCCGGACCGCCGGGCGTGGTGTAGCGGTTGGCCTGCAGCTTCTCGGGATCGTGCACGTCGAGGTCGACATGCATGTGCACCTGGTTTGCGCCGTCGGCCTTCAGCCTTTGCGCAGCAGCCTTCCAGTCCGGGCACTCGGTCCGGATAACGGGCAGCGCTTTCAGCAGCTCCTTTTCGGCCTCGTCGAGGTCGCGCGCATTGACCAAAACACAACGCGACGGATCGACCGGCTTGAAGCCGGGGATCTGGTTGGCCATCGGCCGCCAGCACAGGCCGAGTGCGACAGCCAGCGCCATGCCGTCGAGGAAGCCGGTGGTGGAGGTCTCAGGCGTGTTGAGGTCGCCATGCTGGTCGGCCCAGATAATGGCATCGGCGCCGGCACCGGCCACGGCGCCCGCGGCGGTCAGGCAGTTGCCCGCCAGCACGATCGGAAACCGCTTCTTGTCCATCGCGATGCGGACCTGGCCCGAAACGGCATTGCAGACGGCGAATCCGGTACTGATCTCGCGCTCTTCTTCGTCCTCGACCACCTTGCCGATGTCATGCACCTCGACGTCGTGGCCGGCGAGCTTCAGCGCCTCGGCCAGCCCGCCCGAGATCAGCGCGTCCGGGCCCTGGCCGCAGCCGCCGTGGAAATGGCCGCTGTCATAGGATGCCAGGATGATGGAAATGTTCACGCTCTTGCCTCCGCCCGCTCGCCGCGCAGGATCGCCAGCGCCTCGGCCGGGTCGATACGTCCGTCATATAGGGCGCGGCCGGAGATCGCGCCTTCGAGTTTGTGCGCGTCCGGCATGGTCATGCGCACGATGTCGGCGATCGAGGCGAGGCCGCCGGATGCGATCACCGGAATGGACACCGCCTCGGCGAGGTCGATGGTCGAATCCCAGTTGATGCCGGTCAGCACACCGTCCCGATCGATATCGGTGTAGATGATGGCGGCCACACCTGCGCCCTCGAACTTCTTCGCCAGCTCGATGACGCCGAGCTCAGAGGCCTCGGCCCAGCCCTCGACGGCGACCTTGCCGCCCTTGGCGTCGATGCCGACCGCTATTTTTCCGGGAAAAGCCTTGCAGGCTTGCTTGACCAGTTCGGGTTCGCGCACCGCCACGGTGCCGAGGATAACGCGCGTCAGGCCGCGGTCCAGCCAATCCTCGATCTGCGGCAAGGTGCGGATGCCGCCGCCGAGCTGCACCGGATTCTTCGTCGCTTTCAGGATGGCGCCGACCGCCGCCGAATTGACGCTCTGGCCCTTGAAGGCGCCGTTGAGGTCGACGACATGCAGCCACTCGAAGCCTTGGTCCTCGAAGGCCTTCGCCTGCGCGGCGGGATCGTCGTTGTAGATGGTGGCGGTGGCCATGTCGCCGTGCTTCAGGCGCACGCACTTGCCGTCCTTGAGGTCGATCGCCGGAAACAGGATCATGGGTCAGGCGCCCTCGACGATGACGAAATGGCCGGTCGAGGCGGCGAGCCGGAACTTCGAGGCATGCTGATATTCAGGCGAGTGATAGCATTCGATCGCCTTGTCGTAGGTGTCGAACTCGACCAGCACGTGACGGTTGCCGGTCGCTCCTTCCGGGCTCTCGTAGCGGCCGGCCCGGACCGGGAACTTCGCGCCGTATTTCGCGAAGGCGACGGCATTGGCTTCGATATACTGCTTGTAGACGTCCGGATCGCGGACATCGATCATCGCCATCCAATAGCCCTTCTTGCTCATTTTCAGGGCCTCCACTTCAAGAAATTGGTGATCAAGGCCAGGCCGAGCGCCTGACTCTTCTCGGGATGGAACTGCGTGCCGGCGATATTGTCGCGCGCAACCGCGGCCGTCACCGCGCCGCCATAGTCGGCCACCGCGAGCACCTCGTCCGCGTTCGTCGCGTCCAGATAATAGGAATGGACGAAATAGGCGTGCAATCCCTTCGCGCCGGTCTCGATGCCGGAAAACAGCGGATGCGGGCGGGTAAGCTCGATCGTGTTCCAGCCGATCTGCGGGATTTTCAGCGCCGGATCGGACGGCGTGATCTCCTTGACGTCGCCGGCGATCCAGCCGAGGCCCTTGGTGACAGTCTTTTCGAGGCCGCGTTCCGACATCAGTTGCATGCCGACGCAGATGCCGAGGAAAGGCCGCCCCTTGGCGATTGCCGCTTCCTCCACCGCCTCCCACATGCCCGCCACCGCGTGCAGGCCGGCGGCGCAGTCGGCATAGGCGCCGACACCCGGCAGTACGATGCGGTCGGCGGAACGCACCCGCTCTGCGTCGGCCGTCAGCTCAATGGCCGCGGCAAGGCCAGCCTCGTGCGCGGCGCGCTCGAAGGCCTTGGTGGCCGAGCGCAGATTGCCCGAGCCGTAGTCGATGATGGCTACCCGCATGTCAGGGCCTTCCGGGCGTATGGGTCAGTCCCAGCGCCATGCCTGTCTGTGGCGGACGGGCCAGCGACGCATCCGGCACGATGCGCGGCATTGGCGCCTCCTCCTCGACATCGTCGGCGGTTTCCAGCGCATGGCGCGTCTCGGCATCGCCGAGATTGCCGGCCTCGACCACGCCCCATTCCCGCCAGCCGCGCCGGCGAAGTGCCGCGATGCGCAGGCCCCAGCCTTCGAACCCGACATAGAGCGAGACCAGCAGCGACAGCAGCGATCCGGCCGCTTCGAGCCCGAGCCTCTCGCCGAGCACCGACAGGAGCGCCATGACGATGAAGGTCAGGGCCGCCTCGATCCACAGCCGGTGCCAGGCGAGCCAGAGCGGCGCGGCCAGGAAGCCCAGCCAGGTGAAACTGTCGCGCACGAAGATCGCGTCCTCGGCTTTGTTGCCGCCAGCCGGCGGCTGCATCACCACATAGATCGCCATAGGGCTATCCTTTCAGGGATCCCTTGGTGGAAGGCACCGTGTCAGGCTGGCGCGGATCGCGCTCCAGCGCCGCGCGCAGCGCCCGCGCCACCGCCTTGAAGCAGGTTTCGGCGATGTGATGGTTGTTGGCGCCGTAATGGTTGGTCACGTGCAGCGTGATGCCGGCATTCTGCGCCAGCGCCTGGAAGAACTCGCGCACCAGTTCGGTGTCGAACGTGCCGATCTTCGGCGACGAGAAGGCGACGTTCCAGACCAGGAAAGGCCGGCCGGAGACGTCGATCGCCGCCCTGGTCAGCGTCTCGTCCATGGCGAGGTCGATCGAGGCGTAGCGCATGATGCCGCGCCGCTCGCCCAGCGCCTTGCTCAACGCCTGGCCGATCGCGATGCCGGTGTCCTCGACGGTGTGGTGGTCGTCGATATGCAGGTCGCCCTTGGCCTTGATCGTTATGTCGATCAGCGAATGCCGCGACAACTGGTCGAGCATATGGTCGAAGAAGCCGACACCGGTCGAAATGTCGGATTTTCCCTTGCCGTCGACATGGACGGAGACCGAAATCTCGGTTTCCTTGGTCTTGCGGCTGACTTCGGCCGAACGCGTCATCGCTCTGTCCTTGTTGCCCTGTTCGGAGGCGCCAGGGCTTGAAAACGAAAGCCTTCTATCAGCATGATCCGGCGATTGCCAGTTGCCATTCCGGCCGCTATCGGCGCTCGGGCGAGGGGCGGTTTGCAATCGTTGGCCTTGTGCATACATATGGCCGATCAAACTCACTCGTACCGCGCCAATCGCCTTTTCAAGGGATAGCGCGCATCGGAGCTCAAATGTCGAACGAACTCACCATGCACGCCACGACCATCATCAGCGTGCGCAAGGGCAATAAGGTCGTGATCGCCGGCGACGGCCAAGTCAGCCTCGGCCAGACGATCATGAAGGGCAACGCCCGCAAGGTGCGCCGCATCGGCAAGGGCGGCAGCGTCATTGCCGGCTTCGCCGGCGCCACCGCCGATGCCTTCACCTTGCTCGAGCGGCTCGAGGCCAAGCTCGAGCAATATCCCGACCAGCTGACGCGCGCCTGCGTCGAGCTCGCCAAGGACTGGCGCACCGACCGCTATCTGCGCCGCCTGGAAGCCATGATGCTGGTCGCCGACAAGTCGGTCTCGCTGGCGCTGACCGGCAATGGCGACGTGCTGGAGCCCGAGCATGGAGTCATGGCCATCGGTTCCGGCGGCAATTACGCGCTGGCGGCTGCCCGCGCGCTGATCGACACCGACAAGGATGCCGAGGAGATCGCCCGCAAGGCGATGCAGATCGCAGCCGACATCTGCGTCTACACCAACAGCAATTTTGTTGTCGAAACGCTCGATGCCGCCTGACGACCATGATCCCGAACCGAAGGACCGCGAAAGCGAAAAGTGGCCGCCGGTTTTCGGACAAGATCATGATCGAACCAGCAGACACATATGATTTTCGGCCGGTCACGGAAAAAGACCTGCCGATGATCGCCAGTTGGCTGCGCGAGCCGCATGTTGCCGCATGGTGGGACGATCCGACCAAGGAAATCGCCGAGATCCGCGAGCATATCGATTCGGTCTCGGTGGAACCGCTGATCGTCGAGCTCGGCAGCAGGCCGATCGCCTATCTGCAGAGCTATGACCCGCATATGGAGGACGATCATCCCTATGCCGATCAGCCCTTCGGCACGCTTGGCATCGATCTGTCGATCGGTCCGCCGGAGCTGGTCGGCATCGGCC
This sequence comes from Mesorhizobium sp. B3-1-7, assembly GCF_006439385.1. Taxonomy (NCBI): domain Bacteria; kingdom Pseudomonadati; phylum Pseudomonadota; class Alphaproteobacteria; order Hyphomicrobiales; family Phyllobacteriaceae; genus Mesorhizobium; species Mesorhizobium sp. B3-1-7. The sequence continues at coordinate 12,730 of NZ_VFTL01000007.1, read as the reverse complement.
ATGGCTCGGCCATCGTGCGCCAGTTCGTCGAGGAGCTTTTCGAGGAGGGCGCGCCGCGCGTCATCATCGATCCGCATCCCGACAATGGCCGCGCCATCCGCGCCTATGAGAAGGCGGGCTTCAGGCCGATCGGCCGCAGGCATTCGCAATATGGGGACGTCGTGCTGATGGCTGTCGAGGCGGCCGAAGACGACGAAATTTTGGGGGACTGACTGAATGACCGCATCCGAACAGGATAAGACGCTATCGGCCTATGAGGACAGCTGGCGAATGGGCCTGCTGCTCGTGCTTGCCCTGGTCATCTTCCAGGCGGGCGCCTTGTACGGCATGGGCCATCCGCCGATCTGCACCTGCGGCTACGTCAAGCTCTGGCACGGCGTGGTCAACAGCTCCGAGAATTCCCAGCACATCGCCGACTGGTACACCTTCTCGCATATCATCCACGGCTTCCTGTTCTATGCGCTGGCGACGTTCCTGTTTCCACGCTCGCCGGTCGGGCTGAGGCTGGCTTTCGCGGTCCTGATCGAGGGCGGCTGGGAGATCCTGGAGAACAGCCCCTTCATCATCGACCGCTACCGCGCCGGCACGATCTCGCTCAACTATTACGGCGACTCCATCATCAACTCGGTGTCCGACACGCTGTTCATGGCGCTGGGATTTGTGATGGCGCGAAAGCTACCTATATGGGTGATCGTGGCCCTGGCGCTCATCTTCGAGCTCGGCACGGGCTACATCATCCGGGACAATCTGACGCTCAACGTGATCATGCTGCTGCATCCGTTCGAGTCCATCAAGCAGTGGCAAAGTGGAATTTGAGTCTTATGAGCACCTTTTCTCCCCGTGAAATCGTTTCGGAACTTGACCGCTTCATCATCGGCCAGAAGGACGCCAAGCGCGCCGTGGCGATCGCCTTGCGCAACCGCTGGCGCCGCCAGCAGCTGGAAGGCCAGATGCGCGAAGAGGTGATGCCGAAGAACATCCTGATGATCGGCCCGACCGGCGTCGGCAAGACCGAGATCTCGCGCCGCCTGGCGCGGCTTGCCGGCGCGCCCTTCGTCAAGGTCGAGGCGACCAAGTTCACCGAGGTCGGCTATGTCGGCCGCGATGTCGAACAGATCGTGCGCGACCTCGTCGAGGTTGCCATCGGCCTGGCGCGCGAAAAGATGCGCGGCGATGTCAATGCGCGCGCCCAGGTCAATGCCGAGGAACGCGTGCTGGAAGCCCTGGTCGGCAAGACGGCGAGCCCGGCGACCCGCGATTCGTTCCGCAAGAAGCTGCGCGACGGCGAGCTTGACGACAAGGAGATCGAGATCGAGGTGGCCGACACCGGCACCGGCGGCATGCCCGGCTTCGAGATTCCCGGCATGCCCGGCGCCAATGTCGGCGTGCTCAACATCAACGACATGCTGTCGAAGGCGATGGGCGGCCGCAAGACCAAGACCCGCAAGACCACGGTGCGCGATTCCTACGCGCTGCTGGTCAATGACGAGTCCGACAAGCTGCTCGATCAGGACGAGGTGGTGCGCAGAGCGCTGGAATCGGCCGAAAACGACGGCATCGTCTTCCTCGACGAGATCGACAAGATCGCGGCCAGGAGCGACATTTCGGGCGGCCCGTCGCGCGAAGGCGTGCAGCGCGACCTGCTGCCGCTGGTCGAAGGCACCACGGTCGCGACCAAGTATGGGCCGATCAAGACCGACCATATATTGTTCATCGCTTCGGGCGCCTTCCACGTCTCCAAGCCGTCCGACCTGCTGCCCGAGCTGCAGGGCCGCCTGCCGATCCGTGTCGAGCTGCGCGCGCTGGAGAAGGCGGATTTCATCCGCATCCTCACCGAGACGGAGGCGAGCCTCATCAAGCAGTATATCGCGCTGATGAAGACCGAGGGCGTCGAGCTGACCTTCACCGACGACGCCATCGATTCGCTGGCCGGCATTGCCGTCGACCTCAACGCCAGCGTCGAGAACATCGGCGCCCGGCGCCTGCAGACGGTGATGGAGCGCGTGCTGGACGAGATCTCCTACGACGCCCCGGACCGCAACGGCACGGCCGTCACCATCGACGCCGCCTATGTCGAGAAGCATGTCGGCGACTTGTCCAGAAACACCGACCTGTCGAGGTTTATTCTTTAAGCCTGTCTTGGTTTCGGGGCTCAAGCTCGCCCCGAAACGCCCTCGCCAATGCCCGATTTAGAGCCGGGTTCAGGCCGGCCTGAAACGCCCTTCCAATGCGGAGTGTGGCCAAATGGAAGCATCTGGCCACCATTCTGGTGGGGGGCTCGAAGCCTTCTCTCGACTCTGCCACGCGCTTTACCTAGTTTGCCGCGCATTCGAAAGCGGCGGCGTATGAAGAAACTTATCCTGCTTTTTCTCGGCATGGCCTTGGCGACGGCGGTGGCAACCGCCGATGCCGCGACAATGGTGCCGCCGGGCAACCGCTACAGCGTGCAGCCGGATATTCCGGGCGCCTCCAGCCGCCGCACCCAAGCCACCAACACCACCTTCCAGGCCAAGTACCGCAAGGTCTACGCGCTGTTGCAGAACGACGCCGAGCTGCGCGGCAAGATCAGGAAGGTGGCGGCGGCCTACGGCATAGATCCCATGCATATTGTCGGCGCCATCGTCGGCGAGCACACCTACAATGTCGACGCCTACGACCGCCTGCAGACCTACTACGTCAAGGCGATCTCATACCTGTCGAGCAAGCTTTCCTTCGCCTATCACGGTGAGGACGTCAGCGATTTCATCCAGCGGCCGGAATTCAAGAAATGCGCCGGCATGGACGACAGCTACGACCTTTGGGAATGCCGCGAGCAGGTCTGGAACCGCTCCTTCCGCGGCAAGACCGTCGGCGGCGAGGATTTCCCCGACGACCGCTTCGGCGCCACCTTCTTCCAGCCTTATTATGCCGGCCAGACGTTCGGGCTCGGCCAGTTGAACCCGCTGACGGCGCTGCAGATGAGCGACCTGGTGCACAAGGTCTCCGGCCTGCCCAGGCTCGACGTCAACGACCCCAACGCGGTCTACAAGACCATCATGGACCCGGACCTGACGCTGCCTTACGTCGCCGCGACCATCAAAAAGTCGATCGACGCCTATCGCGGCATCGCCGGCTTCGACATCTCGAAGAACCCGGGCCTCACCGCCACGCTCTACAATGTCGGCAATCCCGAGCAGCGCGCCTATGCACTGAAGGCCGAGAACGAGAAGCGCAGCGCCGCCGGCGAGCCGGAAAAGCTGCCGGAGGAGAATTATTACGGCTGGCTGGTCAACGACAAGCTGGACGAGCTGAAGGCGCTTTTCTAAAAAACCTCACGCCGCCAGCAGCGACTTCAGCTTGACCGCCTGCGAGCCGAGCGCTTCCGGCGCCGGGCTCGCTCTCTTGGCGATCAGCATCTCCGCCAGGCGGATGTCGCGCGCCACCGAATTGCCGGGGCCGATGCCGCTGGCGGCAACCAGCCTGCCGTCCTGCGCCAAATGGAACAGGATGAAGGCGCCGTCATCGAGGTCGCGCCGCACGATGCTCTTGCCTTCGTCCGACAGCCCGGCGATTTGCAGGGTAAGCCCGTACTGATCCGACCAGAACCACGGCACGGCGGCATGCGCCGCATCGGCGCCCAGCATGTTCTTCGCAGCCAGTGCGCCCTGTTCCTGGGCGTTGCGCCAGGCCTCCAGCCGCACCCGCCGGCCGCCATAGACGGCGAGCGGGAACGAGCAGCAATCGCCGGCGGCGAAGATATCCGGATCGGCTGTGCGCAAATGCTCATCGACAGCGATGCCGTTGTCGATTGTTAGCCCACTTTCGGCGGCAAGCGCCGTCACCGGCACGGCGCCGATGCCGATCACCGTGAGATCGGCGATGACCTTCTGTCCGTCGGCCAGCGTGATGCCGACCTCCGCGCCGTCATCGTCAATCGCTGCGATTCCCTGGCCGGTGCGGATCGCAACACCCTCGGTCTCATGCGCCTTGTGGATGATTTCGGCGATCTCGGCCGGCACGCCGCGCATCAGGATGCGCGGCTGCGCCTCGATGACCGTGACGGTGGCGCCAAGCTTGCGCGCCGAGGCCGCGAGCTCGAGGCCGATGAAGCCGCCGCCGATGATGGCGACGCGGTTGCCGGCGCTGAGATGGGCGCGAATGGCTAAAGCGTCGTTGAAGGTCCTGAGATAGACGCAGCGGCCGCCAAGCCCCGTCATCGGCAGCTTGCGCGGCACCGATCCGGTCGCCAGCAAAAGCTTTTCATATGGCAGGGAAGAGCCGTCCGACAGCCGCACGACGTGCGCGCCGCGATCGATCGCGACGGCGCGGACGGAATGGATGTGGCGGATCGAGCGTTCGGCGAAAAGCGCGTCGCTGGCGATCGCCTTGATGACCGGCGCCTCGCCGGTCATCGCTTCCTTCGACAGCGGCGGCCGCTCATAGGGCAGATGCGGCTCGTCGCCGACCAGCGCGACCGGCCCTTCGAAACCGAGATCGCGGAGCGCAAGCGCGGCGCGCCCGCCACATTCGCCTGCTCCGATGATCACCATCCCCGCTTGCATGATCTCACCCGATCCGGATCAGGACTTTTCCGGCGTCGACCTTGACCGGATAGGTCTTGAGGTTGACGCAGACCGGCGCGCCGCGCGCGTCGCCGGTCTTGTAGTTGAAGCGGCCGTTGTGCTTGGGGCATTCGATGATGTCGTCCATCACCAGCCCGTCGGCCAGATGCACCTTTTCATGCGTGCACAGGCCGTCGGTCGCGAAATATTCGTCGTCCGGGCTGCGGTAGATGGCAAAGGTGCGGCCGGCATGGTCGAACCGCATCACGTCCTCTTCATCGATGTCTCCGGCCGCGCAGGCCTCGACCCAGTCGCTCATCTCGTCCTCCAGCGAATATCCTTGAATTTCCTTGGGCCTCACTCCGCGGCGGCAGCCATCGGAATATCGTTATGCAGTTCCTCGCGATAGGGCTTCGCCGTCGGCGGCAGCGCGCGCTTGAGGAAATAATCCTCGTTGCGCAACTGGCGCAGGAAGGCCGGGACCATCTCGCGATAACCGGCCAGGATCGAAGGCGTCGGCGCCGGCAGGTCGTGCTTGATCATCTCATGCAGCTTCGGCAGCGCGTGATAGGGCACCATCGGGAACATGTGGTGCTCCACATGGTAGTTCATGTTCCAGTAGATGAAGCGGCTGATCGGGTTCATCAGCACCGTGCGGCTGTTCAGGCGGTGGTCGATGACGTTGTCGGCGAGGCCGCCATGCTGCAGCAGGCCGGTCATGACGTGATGCCAGGCGCCATAGAGCCGGGGCAGGCCGATCAGCATCAGCGGCAGCCAGGAATGCAGGTAGAGGGCCAAGGCGATGGTCGCGACGTAGATGGCGAGCCATAGGCGGGCCACCCGGATCGCCTTCGGCTGCTCCTGCTCTGGAATGAAGGTTTTTTCAGCGGCGCTGATGACGCCGGCGGCGTTGCGCACCATGTCGACCACCGCGTGCCAGGCGTCGAGAATGCCGAAGAAGTTGAGCACCACGCGCAGCAGGTCCGGCGGCCGCATGACGGCGATCTCCGGGTCGCGGCCGACGATGATGGTGTCGGTGTGGTGGCGCGTGTGGCTCCAGCGCCAGGTCACCGGGTTGCGCATGATCATGAAGCAGGCGAGCTGGTAGACGGCGTCGTTCATCCACTGCGTGCGAAAGGCCGTGCCGTGGCCGCATTCGTGCCAGCGGGAATCGGTCGAGGAACCGTAGAGCGTGCCGTAGACGAACAGGAACGGCACGCACCACCAGCTGCCCCAGAACCAGATGCCGCCCGCGCCGCTGAGAAGCATGGCGCCGAGCCAGATGAGCGTGTCGCGGATCGCCGGCTGGTCCGAGCGCTGCATCAGCTCTTTCATCCGCTTGCGTGGGATTTCGGTGTGGTACCACTCGGCCGCCGCCAACCCGTTCTCGACAGCGCGTTTTGCATCGCGGCCGGTCAGGCTGTAGTCGCGTGGCGGCGCCGCCGAAGATGTCATGGCCGTCATTGAGGTTCCTCCAACAGCGCCTGGTGAACGGCTCCGGCAGGTCCGGGCTCGTCCATGGCCAGCTCCACTTCAACATACCGCCAGCATATGATAGGCTCAACATCAGAAAGATAGTTTCTATCATTTCCTATCAGAATGAGATATCCTCAGCCGGATAAGCGATGGAGCATTCATGGCAAAGCGGCCGACCATTACCGATCTCGCGCGCGTCTCGGGCGTCAGCGTCGCTACCGTCGACAGGGTGCTGAACAGCCGCTTGCCTGTGCGCGAGGAGACGGCCCGCCGGGTCTACGAGGCCGCCACCGAGATCGGCTATCACGCGGCGGGGCTGATCAAGCAGCGCATGCGCCAGGAATTGCCGGAATACCGGCTCGGCTTCCTGCTGCTGAGGGGCAATGACGTCTTCTATGGCGATTTCGCCAGGGAACTCGAACTGGCGGTCGCACAATCGCAACGCTTTCGTGGTGTTGCGACAGTCGATTTCGCCGCCTCGCTGGCGCCCGACGAGATTGCCGCCCAGATGCGTGGGCTGGCGGCGAAGTCGAGAGCCATTGCCGTCGTCGGCCCGGATCATCCGACGCTGACGGCGGTCGTGGAGGCGCTGAAGGCGAGGGGGCAGCCGGTCTTCTCGCTGCTGTCCGATTTTGCCGCCGGTATCCGCGAGGGCTATGTCGGTCTCGACAACCGCAAGGTCGGGCGCAGCGCCGCCTGGATGATCGCCAAGGCCGCCAGGAAGCCAGGCAAGGTCGCGCTCTTCGTCGGCAGCCATCGCTTCCACGGCCATGAACTGCGCGAGATCGGCTTCCGCTCCTATTTCCGCGAGCATGCGCCGGACTTCACCGTGATGGAGACGCTGGTCAACCTCGAGGCCAATGACGTCACGCATGGCGCCATGCTCGATCTTCTGGCGCGCCATCCCGATCTTGCCGGTTGCTATGTCGCCGGCGGTGGCATGGAGGGCGCGGTCTCGGCGCTGAGGGCGGCGCGCCCGGCCGAGACGCCGATCGTCATCTGCAACGAGATCAACGCCGTCTCGCGCGCCGCGCTCGCCGACAACATCCTCACCATGGTCATCTCGACACCGCTCGCGGCACTCTGCCGGGAACTCGTCGTGCTGATGGCCCATGCCATCGAAAGCGGCGCGGCCAATGCGCCGGGACAGACCTTCCTGCCCTTCGACATCTACCTGCCGGAAAATATCTAGTTCCCCAGCAGAGGGATCTTGACCGGTCGGCTCTGTTTGCGTTGGCAGGCGGCATGCGTTGGAGATTGGCCGAAACGCCCATCGCGATCGTCATTCTAGGGTCTGCGCGCGTCGCTTCGCTCCTTGCTCCGCCATAGAATGACGAGGTTGGGGCGGCTTCAACCAATCCCCGGCGTTTGCGCTGATTCACGGAAATGAACGGAAAATCCTGCACCAAGACAAACGGCAACCTTTCAAAATCCCTGTGTCGGGGAACTGACTCCCGGAGCAATGGGATCGATGTGAAAGAATCCATCAGGCTGATGGATTCTTTCACGGCGGTTTGCCGCGATTCTGGCCCATGCGGCGATGATCGTGGGTCTTCGCCGCGACGACCGCGATCGAAAAACCGACTGCCCCAGTCGGAATCACCCTTGACGTTTCCAAACGAAATGGAATAAATATTTCACTAACTAGGCTTTTTGGTTCTTTCGTTCCGAAGCGTCTGTTTCGAACGGAGGAAGAGGCGTTCCACCGGATTGGCAGCGCCGTGTGGCCGCAGGGAGAGATTCCCCGGGCAAACCGGGGATTCCGGTTCCAATGGGTGCAGCCGGACACCAAGTGGAGGAGAGATAAAATGAAGAAACTGCTTTTGGGCGTCGCGCTTTCGGCGCTGATGTGTTCATCCGCCTTCGCCGCCAAGATCGGCGTTTCGATGGCCAAGTTCGACGACAACTTCCTGACCGTGCTGCGCAACGGCATGATCGCGCAGGCCAAGGGCATGGACGGCGTCGAGCTGCAGGTCGAGGACGCGCAGAACGACGTGGCCAAGCAGCTAGACCAGATCAAGAATTTTGCCGCATCGGGCGTCGACGCCATCATCGTCAATCCGGTCGACACCTCGGCCACCCAGGCGATGTCGGATGCGGCCGCCGCGGCCAAGATCCCGTTGGTCTATGTCAATCGCCAGCCGGTCAATGTCGACTCGCTGCCCGACAACCAGGCCTTCGTCGCTTCGAACGAGTCCGAATCCGGCACGCTCGAGACCAAGGAAGCCTGCCGCCTGTTCAAGGAAGCCGGCAAGAAGGAAGCCAATGTCTATGTGATCATGGGCGAGCTTTCCAACCAGGCCGCGGTGCAGCGCACCAAGGACATCGAGGAAGTGATCGCCACCCCGGACTGCAGCTTCATCAAGATCATCGACAAGCAGACCTCGAACTGGGATCGTGACCAGGCGCAGAACCTGATGACCAACTGGCTGTCGTCCGGCAAGCCGTTCGACGGCGTCATCGCCAACAACGACGAGAGTGCCATCGGCGCCATCCAGGCAATGAAGGCCGCCAATGTCGACATGAAATCGGTGGTCGTCGGCGGCGTCGACGCCACCCAGGACGCGCTGGCCGCGATGCAGGCCGGCGATCTTGATGTGACGGTGTTCCAGGACGCCGCCGGCCAGGGCGCCGGCGCGCTCGACGCGGCGCTGAAGCTCGCCAAGGGCGAGAAGGTCGAGCACAAGGTCTATGTGCCCTTCCAGCTTGTCACCCCGGCGAACATCGACAAGTTCCTGAAGAAGAACTGAGGCCGCACTTCTCGATGAGCGGCGCGCCGACGCATCGGACCGGCTGAAATCGGCTGCTGTTAAAGCGGCGCCGCTCCCTTTGTTCTCCCGCCCCGCCGGGCGGGAGAACAGGCGCGGTCATTCGGAGGAAGAAGACGTGTCCCAGACATCGCATGGCATTGGCGGGTTGAGCTATGACGCCAAGAAGCGCCCATGGCCCGCCGAATTCAACGTGTTTCTGGCGCTGGTCATCCTGGTCGTCGCCTTCGAGCTGATCGGCCGAGTCTTCCTTGGCGACAGCTTCCTGTTCAACACCCGCGAGAACGTCAACGCGATCTTCAACCAGCAGCGTCTGGAAATCATCATCCTGCAGGTGTCGATCGTCGGCATCATCGCCATCGGCGTCACCCAGGTCATCATCTGCGGCGGCATCGACCTCTCCTCGGGCTCGATCGTCGGCGCCACCGCCATGATCGCCATGAGCTTCGCGCAAGTCGCGACCGTCAACGGCAATCCCAATCCCAAGGCGATGTTCATCGACTATGGCTGGACCGACCTGCCGGTCGTCGTGCCGCTGCTGGTCGCGGTCGGCTGTGGCCTGATCGCCGGCCTGATCAACGGCCTGCTGATCGCCTACACCCGCATTCCACCCTTCATCGCCACGCTCGGCATGATGGTCACCGCCCGCGGCATCGCCAAATGGTGGTCGAAGGGCCAGCCGATCTCGTTCCCGACCGAGAGCTTCGCGGCCATCGGCAAGGGCCTGATGCCTGTCGTCATCTTCATCTCGCTGGCAATCCTGTTCCAGCTCATCCTGACCTACACGAAATACGGCAAGCACTGCTACGCCATCGGCTCGAACGAAGACGCCGCGCGCATGTCCGGCATCAAGATCGCCAACCACAAGGTGCTGGTCTATGCCATCGCCGGTATCCTGGCAGCGATCGCCGCGGTGGTTCTCTCCTCCAAGAACCTCACCGCCCAGGCCGGCATGGGCGTCATGTACGAGCTCGACGCCATCGCCATGGCGGTCATCGGCGGCGTTTCGCTGTCGGGCGGCCGCGGCTCCATCATCGGCACCGTGATCGGATCGCTGATCTTCGGCGTCATCATTTCCGGCTTCACCTTCCTGCGCCTCGACGCCTACTATCAGGAGATGGTCAAAGGCGTGATCATCGTCGGCGCGGTCGTTCTCGATCAATGGCGCCAGCGCCGCCGCGCGATAGGAGCTTGACCATGTCCGACATCGTTCTGAAGACCGAAAACCTCACCAAGCACTATGGCGGCGTGCACGCGCTCCAGGAGGCGAATTTCGAGCTGCGCAAGGGCGAGCACGTCGCCATCATGGGCGACAACGGCGCCGGCAAGTCGACCTTCGTGCGCCAGATCACCGGCGTCGAGCAGCGCACCGACGGCAAGATCTGGTTCGACGGCAAGGAGGTGAATTTCGCCGGCCCGATCGAGGCGCGCGAAGCGGGCATCGAGACCGTGTTCCAGAACCTCGCTCTGGCCGACGACCTCGACGTGCCGTCCAACCTGTTCCTCGGCCGCGAGAAGGTGCTGTTCAATCTCGGGCCTTTCTCCATCCTCGACCGCAAGGCGATGCGCAAGGCGACGGAGGCAGCACTTGTCCGCACGGCGGTGAAGATCCCGAACCTCTCCAGCACCATTCGCCACATGTCGGGCGGCCAGCGCCAGTGCGTGGCGATCGCCAGGACCGCGACCTTCGCCTCCAAGCTGATCATCATGGACGAGCCGACGGCGGCGCTCGGCGTGCAGGAGACGGCGCAGGTCGAAAACATCATCCGCACGCTGAAGGAAAACGGCGAGCCGCTGATCCTGGTCAGCCACAACATGCGCCAGGTGTTCGACCTGGTCGACCGCATCGTCGTCTTCCGTCGCGGCAAGATCGTCGCCAATCTGCGCAAACAAGACACCGACGGCAACGACATCGTCGCCTACATCACCGGCGCCAAGACCGGACAGGCGGAGCTGCAGGCCGCCTGACGGGCGCCACGACGGGATCAAACCAGTCATCCGCGCCGGAAGGCGCAGATATGCCTACAAAACCCACCCTCGAAGGACATTCCATGACACTCCGCTTCGCTCTCCTCGGCGCCGGCCGTATCGGCAAGGTGCATGCCCGCGCCGTCGCCTCCAACCCGCAGGCCAAGCTGGTCGCCGTCGCCGATGCGTTCGAGAAAGCGGCGACGGAGCTCGCTTCCGCCTATGGCGCGGAAGTCCGCACGATCGAGGCGATCGAGAAGGCCAAGGATATCGACGCCGTCATCATCTGCACGCCGACCGACACCCACGCCGATCTGATCGAGCGCTTCGCCAAGGCCGGCAAGGCGATCTTCTGCGAAAAGCCGATCGACCTCTCCGTCGAGCGCGTCGAAAAATGCCTGGCGGTGGTCGAAAAGACCGGCGCCACGCTGATGGTCGGCTTCAACCGCCGCTTCGATCCGCATTTCGCCGCCGTCCGCAAGGCGATCGATGACGGCGCCATCGGCACGGTCGAGATGGCCACCATCACGTCGCGCGATCCCGGCGCCCCGCCGCTCGATTACATCGCCCGCTCGGGTGGCATTTTTCGCGATATGACCATCCATGATTTCGACATGGCGCGCTTCCTGCTCGGCGAGGAGCCGGTTGCGGTGAGCGCCCACGCCTCGGTGCTGGTCGACAGGAAGATCGGCGAAGCAGGCGATTTCGACAGCGTCAGCGTCATCCTCGAAACCGCCTCCGGCAAGCAGGCCGTCATCTCCAACTCGCGCCGTGCCACCTATGGCTACGACCAGCGCATCGAGGTGCATGGCTCCAAGGGCATGGTCGCGGCCGAGAACCAGCGGCCGGTGTCGATCGAGCTCGCCAACGACAAGGGCTACACCCGCCCGCCGCTGCACGACTTCTTCATGACCCGCTATCTCGACGCCTATGCCAATGAGATCGCAGCTTTCATCGCGGCGGCGACGTCGGGCAAGAAAGCAGCGCCGAGCGGAGCCGACGGGCTCGTCGCGCTGAAGCTGGCGGATGCGGCGCTGAAGTCGGCGAAGACGGGCAAGACCGTCCGCGTCGATTGAACAGTTGACCTCGATTACAGGAGTAGAGCGATGAGCGGTTTGGCCGGTCGCAATTCAGAAACGCGTGCCATCGTCACCGGCGGTGCGCAGGGCATCGGCTTCGCGGTTGCCGAAGCCTTGGCGGACGAAGGATGTCGCGCGTTGGCGCTGATCGGCCGCTCGCAGGAGAAAGGCGACAAGGCGGTTGCCGCGCTGAAGAAGAACGGCGTCGACGCCATCTTCATCAGCGCCGACGTCGCCAAGGTCGCCGACTGCAAGCGCGCCGTCGAGACGGCGATCAAGCATTTCGGAACGCTGAACGCGCTGGTCAACGCCGCCGCCACGTCCGCACGCGGCTCGCTGGTGGAGACCACCGAGGAGCTGTTCGATCAGATCTTCGACACCAATGTGCGCGGCCCCTTCTTCCTCATGCAGGGCCTCGTCGGGCATCTGCTCGAACGCAAGGCGCCCGGCTCGATCGTCAACGTGCTGTCGATGTCGGCGCATGCCGGCCAGTCGTTCCTGACGCCCTATTCGACCAGCAAGGGCGCGCTGATGACGCTGACCAAGAATGTCGCGAGCTCCTACCGGAAGAACCGCATCCGCTGCAACGCCGTGCTGCCCGGCTGGATGGACACCGAGGGCGAGGCGATCGTGCAGAAGAAGTGGCACGACGCCCCGGACGACTGGCTGGAAAAGGCCGAGGCAGCGCAGCCGATGGGCCAGTTGGTGAAGCCGGCGCAGCTTGCGAGGCTGATCACCTATATGCTGAGCCCGCAGGCCGGCGTCATGACCGGCTCGCTGGTCGACTACGACCAGAACATAGCCGGGGTTATCGGGGAGTAGTGACGGCGAGCCCGGTGGAAACCGTCACTTCGTCATCCACGGGCGGAGCAAGGAGCGAAGCGACGCGCGCAGACCC